>JAYUQJ010000187.1:0-12309 GCA_043756825.1 Betaproteobacteria bacterium
GGGCCGCGATGCGGGCCTGGATGCGGTGCTCGCGGGCATGGATGTCGGACAGAAAACTCTCCAGCCGGTCGGCCACGAACTTGACCGGCCGGCCCAGCAGCAGACTGATGGCCACGGTGGCGAAGTCGTCCGGGTAGGCATGCACCTTGATGCCGAAGCTGCCGCCCACGTCGCGGCAGACCACCCGCACCTGGTGCTCCTGCAGATCGAACTGGCGGCAGTACAGGTCCTGCATCATGTGCGGGGCCTGGAAGGAGTGGTAGACGGTGAGCTTGCTGTCGCCCGGGTTCCAGTCGGCGATCTGGCAGCGCGGCTCCAGTGTCACGCCAGTGTGGCGGCCGAACACATAGGTCTCCTCGAACACCGCATCGGCGCGCGCAAAAGCCTCGTCCACGCCGCCGGTGTCGAGCTGGCGCTGGAAGCACAGGTTGTCGCCCAGCTCGGGGTGGATCACCGGGGTGTCGGCCGCCAGCGCGGTCTCGGTGCTCAGCACCGCCGGCAGGTCGTCCCAGTCCACCAACAGGTGCTGCAGCGCGTCCTCGGCCAGGGCGCGGGTCTCGGCCACCACCGCCACCACCGGCTCGCCCTGCCAGCAGGCGCGGTCGAGTGCCAGCGGGTATTGCGGCGCGCTCTTGATGCCCACCAGGTGGCCCAGCGTGGCCACCCAGGGCTTGCAGATGCGGGCCAGGTCGTGGCCGTCGTACACCGCCACCACCCCCGGCATCTGGCGGGTGACGCTGGCGTCGATGCGGGTGATGCGGCAATGCGCCACCTGCGAGCGCCAGTAGACGACATGCAGCATGCGCGGCAGGGTGATGTCGTCGACATACTGGCCGCGGCCCTGCACCAGGCGGCGCGTGCCCTCGCGCGGAACGGATACGCCGATATGGCGCGGATCGTCGGTGACCGGGGGCAGGGTCAGCCCCTCGGGCCGCAGGAAGGGGGTGTCGCGCGGGCTGTTCATGCAGCCTCCTGGGGGCCGGGCCGGGCCGGGGGCAGGCGGCCTTCGCGCTGGGCCGCCAGCACGTCGCAGACCGCATCGACGATGGCGTGGTAGCCGGTGCAGCGGCAGTAGTTGCCGCTGATGCCCAGGCGCACCTGCTCGCGGCTGGCCTCGGGCTGCTGCTCCACCAGATCCAGCGCGCACATCAGCATGCCGGGCGTGCAGTAACCGCACTGCAGCGCATTGCGGGCGATGAAGGCGTCCTGCAGCGCACGCAGGCGGGGCGAGGGCTGCAGGGTCTCGACCGTGTCGACCCGGCCGCCGTCGGCCTGCACCGCCAGCACCAGGCAGCCGCGCACGATGCGGCCGTCGAGCTGCACGGTGCAGGCGCCGCACACGCCATGCTCGCAGCCCAGGTGGCTGCCCGTGAGGCCGCAGTCCTCGCGCAGGAAATCGACCAGGTGGCGGCGCGGCTCGATGGCGTGGCATTGCGTCTGGCCATTGACCTGGACGCTGATGCGGGCACGGGGGCGGTCGCCCTGCGTGCCGGGGAGAGGGCTGCTGAGGTGGCTCATCGCGGGTCCTGCGGGGGGGGGGCGGTGTGGGGCGGTGTGGGGCGGTGGGTCAGGCGGCCAGCTGGCGCAGCGCGCGCTGCATCAGCACGCCGGCCAGATGGCGCTTGGTCTCGGCGCTGTGGGTCAGGTCGCCCATCGCTTGCAACTCGGCGCCCAGGGCCTGCCCGGCCCGCGCCAGCACGGCGTCGGTCGGGGCCTGGCCTTCGAGCAGGGCCTCGGTGCGCGGCGCGCGCACCGGCCTGTCCTCCAGGCCCAGGTAGGCCAGGCGCACGCCGCTGAAGGCGCCGGCGCGCCACAGCGCACGCGCCGCCAGCCCGGTGATCGCGTAGTCGCCATGGCGGCGCGCCAGCTCGTCGAAGTGCTGGCGCTCGTCGGCGGCCAGCACCGGGATCTCGCAGGCCGCCAGCAGCTCGGCCGGCCGCAGCGCGGTGGTGTAGAGGCCCTGGAAGAAATCAAGCGCCGCCACCCGCCGCTCACCCTGGGCGCTGGCCAGCACCAGCGTGGCGTCGAGCGCGCGGGCGCAGGCCGGCCATTCGGCGGCCGGGTCGGCATAGGCCAGCGACCCGCCCAGGGTGCCGCGGTTGCGGATGGCCCGGTGGGCGATGTGCGGCGCGGCCTGCGCCAGCAGCGGCGCCAGCCTGGCCACCAGCGCCGAGGCCTCGATCTCGGCATGCGTGACCAGCGCGCCGATGCGCAGCGTGCCGCCTTGCTGGGTGATGCCGCGCAGCGCATCCAGGCGGTTGATGTCGATCAGCAGCGCGGGCTCGGACAGGCGCATGTTCAGCGTGGCCACCAGGGTCTGGCCGCCGGCCAGCAGGCGGGCCGCGTCGCCGTGCTGCTGCATCAGGCTGAACACCTGCGGCAGCGACTGGGCGCGCACATAGTCGAAAGCGGGGGCCTTCATCGGCGGTCCTCGGGTGGCGGCAGGGCCGGCAGCAGCCGGGCTTGCGGGTTTGTCGGGATTGGTGCTTGTTGAGCAGACACTCAACAATCGTCGCATCGTTGAGCAGATGGTCAATACCGCAATAACCCCACCCCCCACCCAGGCGCCGGCCCGCCGGCGCCTGGGTGCAGCCGAGCGCGAACAGCAGATCCTGGCCGGCGCGGTGGATTTCTTCGCCCGCTGCGGCTTCGATGCGCAGACCCGCGAGCTGGCTGCCGAGATCGGCGTCACCCATGCGCTGCTATACCACTACTTTCCCACCAAGCAGGCGCTGATCGACCGGGTCTACGAGACCGTGTTCATGGGCCGCTGGGACCCGGCCTGGGAGGCCCTGCTCGACGGCCCGCTGCCAGCCGAGGACAAGCTCTGCCAGTTCTACCGCGCCTACCTGGCGGCGATCCTGACGCCCGACTGGCTGCGCATCTTCATGTACTCGGGCATGAGCGACGGGCTGATCCCCGAGCGCTACTTCGGCCTGCTGCGCGAGCGGCTGTTTCCGCGCCTCACCCGCGAGGCGCGGCGCGCCCACGGCCTGCGCTCGCGCGCGGCGGTATCGGTGCGCGAGGACGGCCTGCTGATGGGCCTGCATGGCGGGCTGGTCTACCACCTGGGCGTGCTGCCGCTGTGCTACGGCCAGGGCTTTCGCGGCCAGGGCGACCCGGCCTTGACAGACGCCTTCATCCGCGACCGGGTACAGGGTTATCTGGCCCAGGTGAGCCGGCTGCTGGCCGAGCAGTTCCCGGCCGCGGCCCTGCGTGCCGTGCCGGTGGCGCGCTCGGCCTGATCCCAAGGACACCCGATGGCCCTGAGCCTGAACCATTATTCGATCCGCACCTATGACCTCGAGGCCTGCCGGCGCTTCTATGCCGATGTGCTGGGCCTGGTGGTGGGCCCGCGGCCCGACTTCCCCTTCCCCGGCCTGTGGCTGTATGCCGGCGACAGCGCGCGGTGGGCCAACGCGGTGGTGCACATCATCGGCATCGACCGGGCCGACCCGTCCGGGCTGGACCAGTACCTGGGCGACCGCGACAACCGCCAGCTGCAGGGCAGCGGCGCGATCGACCATGTGGCCTTCTTCGCCACCGGCCTGGCCGCCATGCGCCAGACCCTGGCGCGCCAGGGCATCGCCGCGCGCGAGCGCAGCGTGCCGGGCATCGGCCTGCACCAGGTCTTCGTCGACGACCCCAACGGCATCGTCGTCGAGCTCAACTACCCGGCCGCCGAGGCCGCCGCAGCCTGACGCCCGGCATGGCCGCAGCGCACATCCTGATCGTCGGTGGTTCGCTGGGCGGCCTGATGGCCGCCGCCATGCTGCTGCGCGCCGGCCATGCGGTGACGGTGCTGGAGCGCGCCGGCGGGTCGCTCGACGGGCGCGGCGCCGGCATGGTCACCCACCGCCGCCTGGTCGATGCGCTGCGGGCGGCCGGTGCTGCGGTCGACGACTCGCTGGGCGTGGCAGTGCAGCACCGGGTGGCGCTGGCGGCGGATGGCCAGACGCTGGCGCAGACCGACTACCCGCAGGTGCTCACCTCCTGGAGCCGGCTCTACGCCCTGCTGCGCGCGGCCCTGCCCGCCGGCTGTGCCCCGGGCGGGCAGGCGGTGGCCCGCATCGTCCAGCACGGCGCCGGCGTGCGCGCGGTGTGCAGTGACGGGCAGGCGGTCGAGGCCGACCTGCTGATTGCCGCCGACGGCATCCGCTCTACCGTGCGTGCCCAGCTGGCGCCGGCGGTGCAAGCGCAGTACGCGGGCTATGTGGCCTGGCGCGGCGTGTGCGACGAGGCGGCGCTGTCGCGCCACACCCGCGAAACCCTGTTCGGTCACTTCGGCTTCGGCCTGCCCGCGCACGAGCAGATGATCGGCTATCCGGTGGCCGGGCCGGGCAACCGCACCGCGCCGGGTACGCGCCGCTACAACTTCGTCTGGTACCGGCCGGCGGCACACGCCACTGAGCTGCGCCGCCTGCTGACCGACGCCGATGGCCAGCACCACCCCGGCGGCATCGCGCCGCAGCAGGTGAGCTGGCGCGAGATCGCCCGCATGCGCGAGGCCGGTCGGGCGCTGCTGGCACCGCAATGGGCCGAGGTGCTGGAAAAGACCGCCCGGCCCTTTCTGCAGCCGATCTTCGACCTGGCCTCCGAGCGTCTGGCCTTCGACCGGGTGGCGCTGCTGGGCGATGCCGCCTTCGTCGCCCGGCCGCATGTGGGCATGGGCGTGACCAAGGCCGGCGAGGACGCGCTGGCGCTGGCCCAGGCCATCGCCGCGCACGGCGCCACACCCGCCGCGCTGGCCGCATATGAAGCGCAGCGCCTGGCCCCGGGCCAGGCGGTGGTCGCGCGCGGCCGTCAGCTGGGCGCCTACCTGCAGGCCCGGGGCGATGCCGGCCAGGCGGCCCGGCGCGACCCGCTGGCCGTGCTGCGCGAGACCGCCATCGACCTCGCGCCAGCCTGACCGCTCTGACCGCACACCGCAGCTTCACCGAGCCCCGTCCACCGCTTCAGGAGACCCCACCGATGACCACCCCCACCCCCAACCGCCGCCAGATCCTCAAGACCCTGGGCGCGGGCACCGCCGTGGCCGCCGGCCCGGCCCTGTTCAACATCGCCCAGGCCCAGGGCGGGCTGATCAAGATCGGCTTCCCGGTGCCGCTGACCGGCGCTTTCTCGGCCGAGGCGCAAGACCAGGTGCGCGCGGCCGAGCTGGCGATCAAGCAATTCAATGAAGCGGGCGGCTACAAGGGCCGCCAGGCCGAGTTGCTGGTGCGCGACGACAAGCTGAACCCCGGCGAGGCAGCCACCCGCACGCTGGAGCTGATCGAGAAGGACAAGGTCGATTTCGTCGTCGGCTCGCTGTCGGCGGCCACCCAGCTGTCGATCAATGCGGTGTGCCGCGACCGCAAGGTGCTGTTCAACTCGATCAGCCAGAGCGACGCGATCAACGAGGCCAAGGACTGGAGCCTCTACACCTTCCACGAGGCCCTGAACCCGCACCTGACGGCCGGTGCGGTGGCGCGTTATGCCTTTCCCAAGTTCGGCAAGAAGGTGGTCTACCTGACGGCCGACTATGCCTACGGCCACGAGATGGTGCGCGGCTTCCAGCGCGCCGGCCAGCCGATGGGCATGCAGACCCTGGCCGATATCCGCCACCCGCTGGGCGCGGCCGACTACTCGGCCTTCCTGCCGCGCATCCAGGCCCTCAAGCCCGACGTGCTGGTGCTGTGCAACTTCGGCCGCGACCTGGTCAACTCGGCCAAGCAGGTGACCGACTTCGGCCTGAAGCAGGGCACCAAGGTGATCACCCCGGTGCTGCTCTACACCGCGCGCCAGGCCGGCGGCGCCGAGGCCTTCGAGGGCATCCTGGGCGGCACCAGCTACTACTGGGGCATGGAGGACAAGATCCCGGCGGCCAAGGCCTTCAACGACGCCTTCCGCAAAGCCTACGGCGGCGCGGTGCCCAGCGATTACGGCGCGCTCGGTTATGCCGGTGTGCGCAGCGTGCTGCAGGCCGTGAAGAACGCCGACGCGACCGATTCGGTGCGGGTCTCGATAGCGCTGCGCCAGCTCAAGTACAACTGGTACAAGGGCGAGCAGAGCTACCGCAAGTGCGACCACCAGTCGGTGCAGTCGGTGGTGATCGTCGAGAGCAAGTCCAAGGCCATGAAAGACAAGTACGACGTCTTCAACGTGCTGGCCATCGAGGACGCGAACGAGAAGAACCTCAGGACCTGCGACGAGATGGGCCACAAGATCACCACCTGAGCGCTGGCCTGCTGCGCCATGGCCAGGCGGCCATGGCCTTCGCAACGGCCATCGCCTCAGGCGGTGCATTCATTGGCAAGGCGTTGACAAGCCATCGGAGAATTCATGGGTGACATCACCCCCCAACTGCTGGCATTGCAGCTCGTCACCGGCATCGCGCTGGGCGCGGTGTATGCGCTGCTGGCAACGGGCCTGTCGCTGATCTTCGGCATGCTCGGGGTGGTGAACTTCGCGCATGGCGCCTTCTTCATGGTGGGCGCGTTCCTGGGCGTGTACTTCCTGCAGGTCACCGGCAACTTCTGGTTCAGCCTGCTGCTCACGCCGCTGCTGGTGGGCGCGTTGGGCCTGGTGGTGGAGCGGGTGCTGGTGCGGCCGCTGTACGGCCGCGGCATCGACTACCCGCTGCTGCTGACCTTCGGCCTGGGCTATGTGCTGGTCGACGCGATGCGCTACCTGTTCGGCATCGAGGGCCTGCCCTCGGGCACGCCGGCGGTGCTGCGCGGCGCGACGAACCTGGGCTTCGGCCATTTCCCCACCTACCGGCTGTTCCTGATCGCGGCCACCGCGCTGGTGATCGGCGCCCTGTGGCTGTTCATCGAGAAGACCCGCTACGGCCTGATCATCCGCGCCGGCGCGCGTGATCCCGAGATCGTGCGGGTGCTTGGCATCGATGTGAGCCGGGTGTGGTGGCTGGTGTTCGGCATCGGCACGGCCATCGCCGGGCTGTCGGGCGCGCTGGCCGCGCCCACCCGGGCGGTCAACCCCGAGATGGGCATCAGCATCCTGGCCGAGTCCTTCGTGGTCACGGTGGTGGGCGGCATGGGCTCGCTGCCCGGCGCGGTGGTGGCCGGGCTGGGGGTGGGCGTGGTGTTCAGCATGACCTCGCTGTTTGCGCCTGATCTGGCCGAGCTGTCTATCTTCGTGCTGATGGCACTGGTGCTGCTGGTGCGGCCCCAGGGCTTGTTCGGCAAAGCCGGGCACATGGGCTGAGCATGCGGCTGCAAACCCTGCTCGATTTCACGGCCCGCCACCGCGTGGCCGCAGTGCTGGCCTTTCTGCTGGTGTTCCCGCTGGTGATGCCCTACCAGGCACTGGCGGCGAACATCCTGATCTTCGGCCTGTTCGCGGTGGGCTTCAACCTGCTGTTCGGCTACACCGGCCTGCTCAGCTTCGGCCATGCGGCCTTTCTGGGCATCGGCAGCTACGTGGCGGGCATGGGCATCGTGCATGGCGGCCTGCCCTGGTGGGCGGTGATCCCGCTGGGCGTGGCGGCTGCGGCCCTGGCCGGCCTGCTGATCGGCGCGCTGGCGATCCGCACCAAGGGCATCTATTTTTCGATGGTCACCCTGGCGCTGGGCCAGATCGTCTACTACGGTTTCTACAAGGCCGAGCGCTGGACCGGCGGCGAGAACGGCCTGCGCGGCGTGACCATCCAGGCCATCGAGCTGCCCGGCTTCAAGATCGACCTGCTCGACCCGGTGGCCAAGTACTACTTCATGCTGGCCTTCGTGGCGGGGGCGCTGTGGTTCGTCTCGCGCGTGCTGGCCTCGCCGTTTGGCGCGGTGATCGAGACGGTGCGCGAGAACGCGCAGCGTGCCGCCGCCTGCGGCTATGACGTGGCGCGCACCAAGCTGCTGGTGTTCGTGCTGTCGGCCGCGCTGTGCGGGCTGGCCGGTACGCTGCGGGCGCTGCACCTGTCGATCGTGCCGATCGATTCGCTGCACTACCTGCAGTCGGGCCAGGCGGTGATGATGTGCCTGCTGGGCGGCATGGGCACCTTCTTCGGGCCCTTTGTCGGCGCCCTGGTGTTCCTGTGGCTGGAGGACGTGGTCACCCATCTCACGGCCTACTGGATGGCGGTGGTGGGCGTGGTATTCATGGTCTTCGTGCTGTTCTTCCCCAAGGGCATCTGGGGCTCGCTGCTGCACTGGCTGCAGCGCGCGGCGGTGCGGGGGGTGCCGCGATGAGCCCCCGCACCGCCGGTGTGAAGCGGGCTGCTCCCACTTGGCGGCGCCGGCCGCAGGCCCTGGGGTGCTCGAATGATGGGTGAGCCGATCCTGGCGGTGCAGGGCGTAGGCAAGCGCTTCGGCAGCTTCGTTGCGCTCAAGGATGTGACGGTGGCCTTCCCGGCCGGTGAGCTCACCGCCATCATCGGCCCCAATGGCGCCGGCAAGAGCACCTTGTTCAACGTGATCAGCGGCGCCTTCGCACCCAGCAGCGGCACGGTGCGCTTCGAGGGCCGCGACATCACCGGCCTGCCGCAGCACCAGTTTGCGCGCATCGGCATTGCCAAGAGCTTCCAGATCACCAATGTGTTCAAGCAGCTGAGCGCCTTCGAGAACGTGCGCGTGGCCGCGCAGATGCGCCTGGCCCGTTTCGAGCTGTTCAAGCCCCGCGCCGCGCTGCGCGGGGTGGCCGAGCAGGCCGAGGCCCTGTTGCAGCGGGTCGGCCTGGCCGACGTGCGTCACCAGGCCGCCGGCGACCTGGCCCATGGCCAGCAGCGGGCGCTGGAGATCGCGATGGCGCTGGCACCGCAGCCGCGCCTGCTGCTGATGGACGAGCCCACCGCCGGCATGTCGCCCGAGGAGACCACGGTGATGATGGACCTGATCACCACGCTGGCCGCCGAACGCACCGTGGTGCTGGTGGAGCACAAGATGAAGCTGGTGATGGGCATCTGCCAGCGCCTGGTGGTGCTGCACCATGGCGAACTGCTGGCCGAGGGCACGCCCGACCAGATCCGTCACAACGCCGACGTGAAACGTGTCTACCTGGGGCAGGGCTGATGGCTCAAGCGCGTCAACCCCTGCTGCAGGTCGACGGCCTGGACGCCTGGTACGACCGCAGCCACGTGGTGCAAGGCCTGAGCCTGCAGGTGATGCCGGGCGAGATCGTCACGCTGATGGGCCGCAACGGCGCCGGCAAGACCACCACGCTGCGCGCGTTGATGGGCCTGGTGGCCAAGCGCGCCGGCCGGGTGCGCTTCGATGGCCACGACTGCCTGGGCCAGCCGGCGCACACCCGCTTCCACCTGGGCCTGGCCTATGTGCCCGAAGACCGCCGCATCGTGCCCGGCCTGACGGTGCGCGAGAACCTGCAGCTGGGCGTGATTGCACAGAAGGGCCGGCACGACATGGTCAGTCTGGTCGATGAAATCGCCGAGACCTTTCCGCGCCTGCGCGAGCGGCTGGACCAGGAGGGCAGCTCGCTGTCGGGCGGCGAGCAGCAGATGCTGGCGATTGCCCGCGCGATGATGGCCAAGCCCAGGATGATCCTGCTCGACGAACCCAGCGAGGGCATCATGCCGCTGCTGGTGCACGAGATGTTCGAGTTGTTCACCCGCATGCGGACCCAGGGCAGCACGCTGCTGCTGGTGGAGCAGAACGTGGAGCGGGCGCTGTCGATCTCTGACCGCGCCTACATCCTGGACCAGGGCCGCATCGTGCACACCGGCGACGCCCAGGCGCTGCTGGCCGACCGCGAGATCCAGGAGCGTTACTGCGCGGTGTGAATGTGCGCCCGGGTGTGTGCCAGAGGTGTGCGCCAGCGGTGTGCGGCAAGACGGCTCAGCGGGCCGGCACGGCCTGCGCTTGGGCCGCCCCGGCCAAGCTCAGCGCAGGTAGGCCTGTGCCAGCCGCACCCAGTAGCTGGCCCCGGTACCCAGACACCGGTCGTTGAAGTCGTAGCCCGGGTTGTGCACCATGCAGCCGCCCTCGCCCAGGCCTTGGCCGGTTCCGTTGCCCAGCAGCAGATAGCTGCCCTTGCACTTTTCCAGGAAGAAGGCAAAGTCCTCGCTGCCGGTCAGCGGCCGCAGCGGCGGCATGATGCCGGCCTCGCCCACCCAGTCGGCGGCCACCTGGCGCGCAAAGGCCGTGCTGTCGGCATCATTGACCAGCACCGGATAGCGCCACTGGTAGTCGATCTCCACCGTGGCGCCGTAGACAGCGGCCTGGGCCTGGCAGACCTCGGTGATGCGCTGTTTGAGCTGCAGCCGCACCTCGGGCCGCAGTGCCCGCACCGTCAGCTTCAACTCGGCCTGCTGCGGGATCACGTTGGGCGCCGCGCCGGCATGGAAGGCGCCCACGGTGATGATGGCCATGTCCAGCGGCGGCACATTGCGCGAGACGATGGTCTGCAGCGCCATCACGATGGCCGAGCCCGCCACCACCGGGTCGACCGCCATCTGCGGCATCGCGCCATGCCCCCCCTTGCCCTTGACGGTGACGATCACCGTGTCGCTGCTGGCCATCGCCGGGCCTTCGAGAAAACCCAGCAGGCCCTCTGGATGGCCGGGCATGTTGTGCATCGCAAACATCGCGTCGCAGGGGAAGCGATCGAAAAATCCGTCCTCGATCATCACCCGGGCGCCGCCCAGGCCCTCCTCGGCGGGCTGGAACACCAGGTGCAGCGTGCCGTTGAAGGCCTGGGTGGCGGCCAGATGGCGTGCCGCACCCAGCAGCATGGTGGTGTGACCGTCGTGGCCGCAGGCGTGCATCTTGCCCAGCACCCGGCTGGCCCAGGGTCGGTTGCCGCCGGCCTCCTCGATGGGCAGGGCGTCCATGTCGGCACGCAGGCCCAGGCGCTTCGCACCCTCGCCCACTTTGAGCGTACCCACCACCCCGGTGCCGCCCAGGCCGCGGTGCACCTGGTAGCCCCAGCGGGTCAGGCGCTCGGCCACCAGGTCGCTGGTCTGGAATTCTTCGAAAGCCAGTTCGGGGTTGGCATGGATCTGGTGGCGGGTGGCCAGCATCTCGGGTTCGAGGGCGCGGATGGCATCGAGGGCGGGCAGGTCGGCGCGGGCATTCATCGGGGCAGTCTCCTGGGCTGGGTTGTCGGTCGGGGTCGGCTCACCAACCGCCAAAGCGCGGCCAGCAGGCCTGCACCCGGTTGGCCGCGTCGATTACCTGGTAGGCGTTGAACTGCGCGCAGGTGGCGCAGGCATGGTTGGGCAGGATGCGCAGCAGCGTGCCCACCGGCAGGTCCAGGCCCAGGGCCGGGTCGCCACTGCGGTGGGCGAGGATGCCGTGCTCCTGGTTGACGGCCGAGACGATGTGATCGTCCAGCACCCGGCCCTGGGCGTCACAGACCAGCCCATAGCCCTGGTCGACCGGCTGGCCAGCGGTGCCGCGGTCGCGCGACAGTGCCATCCAGCCGGCGTCCACCAGGGTCCAGCCCTTGGCGCGCTGGTAGCCGATCACGCTGGTCAGCACCGACACGGCGATGTCCTCGGGCCGGCACACGCCCAACCCGGCCATCACCAGATCCTGAAAGACATACACCCCGGCGCGCATCTCGGTGACACCGCTCAGGTCCTGGGCAAACAGCGCGGTGGGCGTGGAGCCCACGCTCACCACCGGCGCGGCATGGCCGGCCGCACGCAGGTGGGCGGCGGCCTGCACCGCACCGGCGCGCTCTTGCGCGGCGGCAGCCTGCAGCGCGGCCGGGCTGCGGCAGTCGTAGCTGGCGCCCAGGTGGGTGAGCACGCCTTGCAGCCGCAACTGGGGATGGCGCAAGGCCGCCGCCACCGCCAGCAGCCGCCCCGCATCGCCGGGCGCGATGCCGGCGCGGTGGGCATCGGTGTCGATCTCGATCAGCACCCCCAGCGGCGCGGCAAAACCGTCGGCGGCAGCCACCAGCGCGCGGGCCGCGTCCAGGCTGTCGAGAATCACGCTCAGCCGCACGCCACCCGCCAGCAGCCGCGCCACATGGGCCAGCTTGTTGGCGCTGATGCCCACCGCGTAGGTGATGTCGGTGAAGCCGGCGGCGGCAAACTCGTCGGCCTCGCGCAAGGTCGACACCGTGATCGGCCCCGTATCGGCACCCAGCATGGCGCGCGCCACCGCCAGGCATTTGGCGGTCTTGACATGCGGCCGGAAGCCCACCCCCAGCGCCACGATGTGCCGCTGCATGCGGGCAATGTTGGCAGCCATCTTGGGCTGGCACAGCAACAGGGCGGGGGTTTCGAGTGACAGCATGGCGGGCCGGGAACAGGGCAGCCCTAGTACTCCGACCCACAAATTTCGAAACATGAAAACGTGTCTTCGTCCGCCATGCGTCGTTGCAAATCCTCGCCATAGCAAAAGCTATGGCTGT
>JAYUQJ010000188.1:0-4260 GCA_043756825.1 Betaproteobacteria bacterium
CAAAGAGCTGGAGACTGACATTGACGAAATCTTAATGAACTTTGGAGCAAAATTCCATTTTGCTTTTTAGTGTAAAAAACATGCTGCCAAGAGCTTAGCTGATTGCGCGTGTTGCTGCTGAACGTGTCGTGACCCATGGCCAACGCCTCGGTCTTGTCTTCGAGTTCCTCCAGCCGTTTGGCCAGGTCGCCGTGCGCTGCGGCCAGTTCTCGTAGGCGCACGAAGGCGCGCACCACATACACCGACACCTCGACGGCGCGAGGGCTACTCAGAATGGTGGCGGCCATGATGGCGCCGTGCTCGGTGAAGGCATAGGGCAGGTATTTGCGATGCTGGCCGCGCCCGGTGCCTGCCGGCGCTAAGGTCGCAAATTGCGACCTTAGCGCTGTCCACTCCTCGACGGTGATCTGGAGCATGAAGTCGGCCGGAAACTTGGCCAAGTTGCGCTTGACCGCCTCGTTGAAACGCTTGGTCGGCACGTCATAGAGCGCGGCCAGGTCAGCGTCCAGCAGCACGCGCTGGCCGCGCACTGTGGCGATGCGCGGCGTGATCGCCTCGGGGGTGAGCAACGCTTGCGCGCTCATCGGTAGGTGCCCGCCCGGGCAGGCTGCTTGGCCAGAGTCCGGCGGACGGGCTGAGGCGAAGCCCGTGCCGCTCGCAGCCTCAGAACCGCAGCCAACTTCTCGGCATTGCCTATCTGCGTTTGGGCAAGCTCAGCCATTTCCTGATCCTTCTCTTCGCGCCCGTTTTGCCTCTTGCCCAAGCCTCTATCGTCCGTCAAGGATGTTATGTCCGCTTCTTAGTGCCGGCAGCGCCTGGCGAACCTGACGCTTCAAACAACCCTGCCACCCGCAGCCAGGCGCTCGGCCGCCTGCAGCTTGTCGTACAGCGTGGCCCGGGCGATGCCGAGCAGGCGGGCGGCCGCCAGCTTGTTGCCGCCGGTGGCGGCCAGGGCCTGCAGGACGGCGCGCGTCTCCAGCTCGCTGACCGCTTCGGCCAGCGGCCGAATGTCGGCTGCGGCCGGCGCGGCACGGCACGGGGTCAAGTCTTGCCTCTTGCTCCGAGGTCTTCTTGCCCTTGTCCTCGCGGCGGCAACAGCGGCAACAGGGTCAGCGGCAATGGCGTCAACAAGGTCAGGCCTTGCGCATTGCGTCAAGCCTGTCGATGACCTCGCGCGCGGTGACGATGGCGATGCCGTGATGGGTTCCGATGGGCAGCAGATGCTTGCGATCCCCCGTGACGACCAACTCGGCCCTGGCGGCCACGGCTGCGGCGATAACATGATCGTCATCGGCATCGTTGGCGACGATGCGCGGCACGCTGACCGGCGCCACCAGCAAGACCAGCGCCGTGTACTGCGCCACCAGCGCTGCGCTGCTGCTGGCGAAACTCTCGATGCGCGCCGCGAACTTCGAATAGCCCAGCGTCTGCGCCAGCTCATCGAGCAGCACCGGGCTGCTGTAAAGCTCGACCGCCTGGCCCTCAATGGCCAACTCGATCAAGCGCCTGGGCGGGCCCTTCCACAGCAGCCCCGCTACGACAATATTCGTATCCAGCACCAGCCGCAGCGGCCGGTGCGCTAGCCCCACCATCAACTCGCCCCGCGCAGCCGCCGCTCGGCACGCACCTTGCCCACCTCCCGGACGATCCCCTGCTCGATCTCGGGTGTCAGCTCCTGCTGCGGCCCGCGCTGCCACGTCGCCTGCAGCGCCTCGCCGCCACGGCGACGCAGTTGCTCGCGAAGCATCGCCTCCATCGCCTCGGACGACAGC
Organism: Betaproteobacteria bacterium; assembly: GCA_043756825.1. Lineage (GTDB taxonomy): Bacteria > Pseudomonadota > Gammaproteobacteria > Burkholderiales > Burkholderiaceae_C > Pseudaquabacterium. The sequence goes on from JAYUQJ010000188.1 coordinate 1,773, forward strand.
AACCCAGCGCTTGCGGCCTTCTGCGCCAGTTCGTCGGGCAAGTTGATTTGCACGGTCGTCATGCTCGTTCCTTGGTGTTTCTGTGTTGAGAGTATCCAGTGAACATGTACGTTGCAGCCGACAGCACCCGCCGATTTCTACTCGCCCGACATGACCCCGCCACGCGCCGCCAGGCGCTCGGCCAGGGGCAGCTTTTCATACAGCGTGGCCCGCGCAATGCCCAACAGGCGGGCAGCCGCCAGCTTGTTGCCGCCGGTGGCGGCCAGGGCCTGCAGGATGGACCGCGACTCCAGCTCGCTGACCGCTTCGGCCAGCGGCCGAATGTCGGCCACGGCCGGTCTGGCCGATGCCGGTGGCGGCAGTGCGCCGCTGTTGCCAGCACCCGAGCCAACGCCAGCCAATGCCGGCAGCGTCGCGGCCGTGGCCAATGGCGCGGCTGGCAGCTCGCTGCCCAGCGCCGCCGCCACATCGGCAGCAGTCAACACCGACGCATCGGTCATCAGCGCCGCCTGCTCCAGCACATTGCGCAGCTCGCGAATATTGCCCGGCCAGGCGTGGGCGGCCAGCCGGTCCAGCGCCTCGGCCGACAAGCCGCGGTGCGGCAGCGCGCTGCGCCGGGCGATGTCGTCGAGCAGCGCGTCGGCCAGCGGCTCCAGGTCGGCCAGCCAGTCGCGCAGCGGCGGCAGGCGGATCGGCAGCACGTTCAGCCGGTAGTACAGGTCGGCACGGAAGCGGCCCTCGGCCACCATCGCGGCCAGGTCGCGGCCAGGTCGCGGCCAGGTCGCGGCTGGTGGCGGCGATCACCCGCACATCCACCTTCTGCACCTGGTTGCTGCCCAGCGGCTCCACCTCCTGCTCCTGCAGCGCGCGCAGCAGCTTGGCCTGAAGTTGCAAGGGCATGTCGCCGATCTCGTCGAGAAACAGCGTGCCGCCGTCGGCCAGCTTGAACTTGCCGTCGCGGCCCTTGCGGTCGGCCCCGGTGTAGGCACCCGGCGCGACGCCGAAGAACTCGGCCTCGAGCAGGCTGTCGGGCACGGCGGCGATGTTCAGGCCGACGAAGTGCCGCCCAGCGCGGGCCGACGCGGCATGGATGCCCTGGGCCAGCAGCTCCTTGCCGGTGCCGGTCTCGCCCAGCAGCAGCACGCTCGACCCGGTGCCCGCCACGCGCCGCGCCTGGCGCTTGACCTCCAGCGCCGCCGGGCTGGCGCCGATGTAGGACGCAATCGTGTACTTGGGCCGGCGGTTGCGGGTCTGCTCGGCGGCCAGTTCGCGCTGGGCCAGGGCCAGGTCGCCCTGCAGGCGGCCGAACTTGGCCATCAGCGGCTGCATCGTGCTTTCCGGATGGTCCATCAGCACCATGCCCAGCGCACCGATCACCCGGCCCTGGGCATCGCGCAGCGGCACCCGGCTGACCAGGAAGGTGCCGGCCTGGTTGGTGAGCAGGTCCACCAGGATCGGCTGGCCGGTCTCGATCACCTGGGCCAGCAGGGTGTTGGGCACCACCTCCTCGATGCGCCGACCCACGAACTCATGCTCGCCGGCAAAGCCCAGCGCCGGCAGAAAGCGCTTGTAGCCCTCGCTGATCCACACCACCCGGTGCTCGCGGTCCACCACCATCATGCCCTGCACGGTCTGCGCGTACAGGTCGAACATCGACTGGGCCGCCAGCTTGAGCAGGCCGTTGGCATCGCTGGGCAACAGGGGCGCCGACGGCGGTGGCAGGGGCATGGCGGGGGGCAGTGGCGCGGGGAGTCGCCGCACTGTAAGCCCGCCAGCCCGACCGCCACGCTTTGTGCGCTGCAAGGTGAGCCAGGCCACAGAGCCGCCCCGGCCGATGAGCGATGATGTCTGCAGACCCCCCCGGAGCCCGACCATGCGCCAGAAGCCACCCACCCGCCTGCTTGCCATTGCCACCTTGTCCGCCGCCTTGCTGGTGGGCGCCGGCTGTGCCGTCGCGCCGGCAGGCGGGCCGGGTGCCGGCCCGGCCAACGCCGACCACGGCACGCCGGCGCAACGCGCGCTGCGCCAGACGCTGTCGGACGCGCTGGAGCCCGCCGGCCTGTCGGTGCTGCTGATGCCCGACGGCCAGCTGCAGCTGAATGTGCCCAGCGATTTTTCCTTCAGTCCCGACCGTGCCGACATCCGGACCGAGGGCCGGCCGGTGCTGGACAAGGTGGCCGCCAGCCTGATCGCGCCGCAGTTCGTGGCCATGCCGGTGCGGGTGGTGGGCCATACCGACAGCCAGGGCAGCGATGCGGTCAACGATGCCTTGTCGCTGGCGCGCGCCACCAGCGTGCGGCGCCACCTGGAGAGCAAAGGCATCGCCGCCAGCCGCCTGCAGGCCGTGGGCATGGGCGCGCGCGAGCCGGTGGCGCCCAACGACAAGGCCTATGGCCGCACACTCAACCGCCGCATCGAAATCTTCCTGCAGCCCTCGGGCGCCGCGCACTGATCGGCTGCGGGGGGCAGCCCCGCGGCGCTCAAACCA
>JAYUQJ010000189.1:0-12282 GCA_043756825.1 Betaproteobacteria bacterium
ATCGACAAGAGCGGCGCGAACACTGCGGCCATTGAAAGCGTGAAAGCGGACGCCTGCGTTGATATCTTGATGCGCCAATGCAAATACCTCAACAACATCGTCGAGCAGGACCACCGGGCGATCAAACGGATAACCCGACCGATGCTGGGGTTCAAGTCGTTTTGGAGCGCGCGAATTATCATCGCCGGGATCGAAACCATGCACATGATTCGCAAGGGGCAGATGAACTGCCCCGAAGGCTCAGCCATGTCCGTAGCACAGCAGTTCTACAGCCTCGCAGTTTGATCACCAGGTCAGCGACGCAACTCTTTTCGGCCAGAGAGTCCGTTATCGCGACAGAACCCGCACACCCGGGGGCCAAAACAATGACGGTGGGCAAACTCAAGTCAGCGCACAGCCCGCCGTGGTGGCCGATGTTGCAGCCCCAGTCACCGCATTTTTGACCTGCACGATCTCGGCCACAATGGAGACCGCAATTTCGGCGGGTGTTTTGGCACCCAGCGCCAGACCGACCGGTCCGTGCAAGCGAGCCAGCTCTTGCGCACTCAAATCGCAGTGCTCGGCCAGTCGCTCCTTGCGGGCATCCTGGTTGCGCCGTGACCCCAAGGCTCCCACATAAAAAGCACTCGATTGCAGCGCTTCGAGCAAAGCCATGTCGTCGAGTTTGGGGTCGTGCGTGAGGGCCACGATGGCCGTGTGAGCATCAGGCACCAGTTCGCGCACCACATCGTCGGGCATGCCCTCGATGCGCCGGATGCCACGCATCTCATTCATGCCGGCACCCAAGGCGGCGGCATATTCTTCGCGCGGGTCGCACACCAGTACTTCAAAATCGAGCATGGCTGCCATCTGCGCCACGGCCTGCGACAACTGGCCGGCACCAATCAACAGCAGGCGCCATTTGGGGCCAAACACGGTGGTCAGCGTCGAGCCATCGAACTGCATGGCTTGACCCCGCACCGCGTCTGACAGCCGCACCACGCCGGTGGCCAGCGTCAAAGTGCGGCCCACTAGCTGGTGGGCCGCTGTGCGCACCAGCAATTGCGCCACCCAAGTAGGGTCCCCCAAGGGCTCCTGCACCAGCCGCAGGGTACCGCCGCAGGGCAAGCCGAAACGGGTCGCTTCTTCCTTGGTGACCCCGTAGGCGATCATGGTGGGCTTCTCCATCGCGGGCGTGCCACCACCCACTGATATGAAGCTGGCCTTGGTGCGGGCAATCAAATCGTCTTCGACGCAGCCGCCGGATACCGAACCACTCACCACGCCGTCGTCACGCACGGCCAGCAGGGCACCCGGCGGACGCGGTGCACTGCCCCAGGTTTCCACCACGGTGACCAGCGTGACCGCATGACCAGCGCTGCGCCAAGCCAACGCGTCACCCAACACTCTGAGATCAAGACTTTCCATCAAGCCACCTTATTCATGTGGGCACGGTTGCGCAGGACGAAGAACCCGCGGTACAGCGCCACGCTCACGACCATGCCCCATGTCATACCAACGAACATGCCACCCAGCATGCCCGGCAGGGTGCTTGTGCCAGTGAAGAGTTGCCAGCGCGAAAGCCACAAGGCACCTGCGGTCATGCCGACCAGCATCCAGCTGGAGCACATCAGGTTCTGTGCAAAGAGAGAGCACAGGTAGCGGCCGCAATGGGGCCTGAGCAATCGCAGGCTGGGTATCGCCAGCAGACCGCCTGTCAACATGCCCACATGCATGCCGGGCAAAAATTCAAGATGAAGTTGCAGGCTGTCCATGAAGCCTAGAGACGCTGACTGAGCACACAAGCTGTCCAGCCTAGCGGGGCCTGCGTCATAAATGTCGTACAGCAAGCCCAGCAACATGCCGCCGAACCCCAGCGACAGCATGACATGAGGGGGGGAAAGACCAGCGCGTTGGGGACGCACCCAAGCCAAGGCTGCACACCCCGCAGTGATCGCAACCAACACGAGGAAGATGGCGGCTGGCTGGTGGCCTCTTACGCCGATCACACTGGATTGATCGAGCGACCACAGCGTCACCCCCACCAAAAAAACCAGCACGGCTGGCGTCAGGACGGCGGAACCAATGCTGCGGGCCAGCCAGTGAGGAAGGGTATTCATGGAAATCGTTCTGCTCATAACAACAAATAAAAAAATGACGTGCTCTAGGGTAAACCCCGTGTTGGCCTTGGACTTGTGACCTCAAAATTCAGCGAGATACGCACGCAAGCTGGGGAAACTGTCTTTTCATGAACAAACAAGTTCAGACATGAGACTCTAGCTGCAGTTCCACGGGACTGCTTGACGTATGAACGAAGCGCACCTGACAGGCATGAATGTCCGTTTTCCGGCACGAAAGCACCCCAGCCAACCCCAACCGCCTAGGCTCAACCTCACGAGTAATTTGATGAAAACTTGTCCAATTGGTTCCCCTTCCGCCACACCTTCGAGTTCATGGCTTTATTTGCTGGAGCGCTTTGACGTCGGCGTCGTTCATCTTGACCTTGAATTACGGGTGATGGGAATGAACGACTATGCGCGGCGCAGCCTGCCCATGCAGGACAAGATGCCCTTTGGCAAGATCGTGACATCGTTCCATCCCGAGGCGGCCAAGGCAAAAGTCCAGTTCCTGCTGGGACAGGCCGAATGCCCGGTGAACAACGCCCCGCCCATGGCCATGATGATCAATATTCCTGATCGGATGTTGCTGATCAAAGTGTCCAAAATTGGGGATGCGCAAGGAGCAACCACAGGGTATACCCTTGTTTTCTATGACATCACCGAGGTGGTCAGTCATGAGGCAGAAGGTGGTACCGCGCACAGTACGCATGAAGGCGGAGAAAAACGTCAATTGCGTAAAATTCCGACCATCAAGCAAAAACGGGTGCTGCTGGTGGACGTGCCCAGTGTCTCTTTCATCCGTTCCGAGGGGCATTACACCTGGGTCCATACCGGGCAGGGCAGTCAGTTCTGCAACCTCAATATTGGGGATCTGGAGAGCCGGCTCGATCCGCAGTTGTTCCTGCGGGTGCATCGGAGCTACATCGTCAACCTGTCCCATGTTGATGAAATCGTGCGTAACGACGGTCGCATGACACTGCGCATGATGGGGCCCACGCCGGTCGAGATTCCGGTTTCTCGTGCGAGTGCACCGCGCCTGATGGAACATCTTGGCCTGACCGATACGGTCTCAGCCAAAAATTGAACACGACACGGGCCATTTACTTATGGTTTCCCTGCACCTACCTATCGTTCGTGCAATTGTGTTGCCATTCGTGACGTGTGAGCCACCGTTGATTGGATAGCGTCCCCGGTCGCATGGGTCTTCGCTAAAGTCAGTCACCTAAAGTTTATGAGACCTTATAAAAGGAGACAAAGTGATTCCAGCCGCATTCGAGTACCATGCCCCCCGTTCTGTCGGTGAGGCAATTTCCCTGTTATCCACGCTTGGCGAAGATGCCAAGCTTCTTGCCGGCGGCTACAGCCTGCTGCCCATGATGAAGCTGCGCTTTGCCCAGCCCGGCACACTGATCGACATCAACCGCATTCCCGAGCTGCGCGGCATCCGGGAAGAAGGTGGCATGATCCGCATCGGTGCAATGACGAGCGAAAACGAGTTGATCGCGTCGAAATTGTTGCAGGACCGTTTACCCCTGTTACCAGAGGCGGCCCTACTTATTGCCGACCCCCAGGTGCGCAATCGCGGCACCATCGGTGGCGATATTGCACACGGCGATCCTGGCAACGACCATCCAGCGATTGCCATGGCACTCGATGCCACTTTTGTGCTGCAGGGCCCCAATGGCGAACGCCAAGTCAAGGCGGTGGACTTCTTCCATGGCACCTACATGACCGAGCTGGCCGAGAACGAAATACTGACCGCCATCCTGATCGCGCCCTTTGAGTCCGGTACCGGCTACGCCTACCAAAAACTCAAGCGCAAGACGGGTGACTGGGCCACTGCCGGCGCGGCTGTGGTGTTGCGTATGAGCGGCGATGTCGTGACACATGCCCGCATTGGTCTGACCAATGTGGCGCCGACTGCTCTGCGCGCCCGTGAAGCGGAGGCGGCCCTGGTTGGCAAGCCGGTGACGCAAGCCACGCTGGATGTCGTCGGTAAGGCGGTGCGTGCCGTGTGCGATCCGGCAGAAGATTTGCGCGGTGATGCCGAGTTCAAGACGGCCATGGCCGGCGAGATGACCAAGCGTGCCATCCAGGCTGCTGCTGCGCGTTGCAGCTAAGCCAAGAACAACAGGAGATTAAAGAGATGACCAAGAAACTTGTTTCGATGACCATCAACGGCCGCAAGGTAGAAGAGGCCGTTGAACCCCGCACGCTGCTGGTGCATTTTCTGCGCGAAAAGATGAACCTCACGGGTGCCCACATCGGTTGCGAGACCAGCCACTGCGGCGCATGCACGGTCGATGTGGATGGGCAATCCATCAAGGCCTGTACCCATCTGGCCGTGCAGTGTGACGGCAGCGACGTCAAAACCGTCGAAGGCCTGGCCAATGCTGGTGTGTTGCATGCGGTGCAGGAGGGCTTCTACAAGGAGCACGGTCTGCAGTGCGGCTTCTGTACCCCGGGCATGCTGATGCGTGCCTACCGTTTCCTGCAGGACAACCCCAACCCGACTGAAGAAGAAGTGCGTATCGGTATGTCGGGCAATCTGTGCCGCTGCACCGGTTACCAAAACATCGTCAAGGCCGTCTTACACGCAGCCCGAACGCTCCAGCAACAAGACAAGGTTGCCGCGTAAGCGGATGCCAATTAAGGAGACATGCATGAACGCACCGATGAGTGACCGTGAAAAAGCCCTGATGGGCATGGGCGAGTCCCGCCTGCGCAAGGAAGATGCGCGCTTCATCCAGGGCAAGGGCAACTACGTGGATGACATCAAGCTGCCCGACATGCTGCACATGGCTATCGTGCGCTCGCCGGTGGCGCACGCCCGCATCAAGCGCATCAACAAAGATGAGGCGCTCAAGATTCCGGGCGTCGTTGCCGTACTGACCGCAGCAGACCTGAAGCCTCTCAAGCTGCACTGGATGCCAACGCTTGCGGGCGACGTGGCTGCCGTGCTGGCTGACGAAAAAGTGCACTTCCAGATGCAGGAAGTCGCCGTGGTGATTGCCGTAGACCGTTACACTGCAGCTGACGGTGTAGCAGCGGTGGAAGTCGAGTACGAAGAATTGCCGGTGGTGATTGATCCGTTTGAGGCCCTCAAGCCCGGCGCGCCCGTGATTCGCGAAGACCTGGCCGGCAAGACCGAAGGGGCCCACGGCAAGCGCTACCACCACAACCACATCTTTACCTGGGATGCTGGCGACAAGGAAGCCACTGATGCAGCCTTCGCCAGTGCGCCTGTCACGGTGACGCAGGACATGCATTACCCACGCGTGCACCCATGCCCGCTGGAGACCTGCGGCGCAGTGGCCTCGTTCGACCCGATTCGCGGCGAACTCACCACCTGGATGACCAGCCAGGCACCACACGTGGTGCGCACCGTGGTGTCCATGCTCTCCGGCATTCCGGAGTCCAAGGTTCGCATCATCTCGCCAGACATCGGCGGTGGCTTTGGCAACAAAGTAGGTATCTACCCGGGTTATGTGTGTGCCATTGTGTCGTCCATCGTGCTGGGCAAACCGGTCAAGTGGATTGAGGACCGCATTGAGAATCTCTCCAGCACCGCATTTGCCCGCGATTACCACATGACCGGCGAGCTCGCCGCCACGGCCGACGGCAAGATCCTGGCGCTGCGCACCAATGTGATCGCAGACCACGGTGCCTTTGATGCTTGTGCCGACCCCACCAAGTTCCCAGCTGGCATGTTTCACATCTGCACCGGCAGTTACGACATTGCCAACGCTTATTGCAAGGTAGATGGCGTTTACACCAACAAGGCACCCGGTGGTGTGGCCTACCGCTGCTCGTTCCGCGTCACCGAAGCGGTGTACCTGGTCGAGCGCATGGTCGACGTGCTCGCGCAAAAGCTGGGCATGGACAAGGCCGAGATCCGCGCCAAGAACTTCATCAAGCGCGAGCAGTTCCCGTACCGTTCAGCGCTTGGTTTTGACTACGACTCAGGCGACTACCAAACCGCGCTGGACAAGGTACTCAACGCGGTGGACTACAAGGCCTTGCGCGCTGAGCAAGCGGTCAAGCGGGCTGATCCGAATTGCCCGACGCTGATGGGCATTGGCCTGGTGGCCTTTACCGAGGTGGTGGGCGCCGGTCCGAGCAAGATCTGTGACATTCTCGGCGTGGGTATGTTTGACTCATGCGAAATCCGCGTACACCCCACGGGTAGCGCGATTGCCCGTATGGGAACCATCTCCCAGGGCCAGGGTCACCAGACGACCTACGCGCAGATCATTGCAACTGAACTCGGCATTCCGTCAGAAGTGATTCAGATTGAAGAAGGCGACACCCACACGGCGCCTTACGGACTGGGCACCTACGGCTCACGCTCCACGCCCGTCGCAGGTGCTGCGGTGGCCATGGCCTCGCGCAAAATCCACGCCAAGGCCAAGAAGATTGCCGCTCACTTGATGGAAGTGAGCGAGGCGGATCTGGAGTGGGAAATTGACCGTTTCAAGGTGCGTGGCAACGACGCCAAGTTCAAAACGATGAAGGACATCGCCTGGGCTGCCTACCACCAGCCGCCAGACGGTTTGGAGCCAGGCCTGGAAGCGGTGCACTACTACGATCCGCCGAACTTCACCTTCCCCTTTGGTGTCTACCTGTGCGTGGTGGACATCGACAAGGGCACGGGTGAAACCAAGATACGCCGCTTCTATGCGCTCGATGATTGCGGTACCCGCATCAACCCGATGATCATCGAAGGCCAGATTCATGGCGGTCTGACCGAAGGTTTTGCAGTAGCGATGGGACAACTACTGTCGTTCGACAAGCAAGGCAACATCCAGGGTAATTCGCTGATGGACTACTTCCTGCCCACCGCCGTAGAAACGCCGAAGTGGGAGACCGACTACACGGTGACGCCGTCGCCGCACCACCCCCTTGGTGCCAAGGGGGTGGCCGAGTCACCGCACGTGGGCAGCATCCCAACCTTCACCAGTGCGATGGTCGATGCCTTTGCACACCTGGGAGTGACCCATTTCAACATGCCCCATTCGGCCTACCGCGTGTGGCAGCAACTTAAAGCCGTTGGCCTCACCAGCTGATAGCGCCTCTCCCAGGGCGGATGCACTGCGGTGCATCCGCCCTCTTGCATTTTTTAGAAAGTATCCATGGAAGTTGTCCTCGATAAAAAATACCCGGTTGCCGCTGGTCTTGATGCCGGCTGGTCCGTGCTGTCGAACATGCATGAACTCGCCACCTGCATGCCTGGTGCGCAGATCACCGAAGAAATAGATGCCACGCATTACAAAGGCAGTGTGCGGGTCAAGGTCGGCCCAGCGGTCGCCGCTTTTGCCGGGACCATTGAGGTGCTGATACTCGACCCGGCGGAACGCACGCTGAAGATGATAGGCAAGGGCGCCGACAAGAGTGGCTCCTCCGCGTCGATGGAACTGACGGCCAAATTGGTGGCGGCAGACAATGGCAACAGCACCCTGGAGGGTCACGCCGAAGTCATTGTCAACGGCAAGTTTGCCCAGTTTGGCGGCCGCATGATGACGTCGGTCTCTGACATGATTTTGGCGCAGTTTGCCGAGGTCTTTTCGCAAAAGGCGCAAGTACTGCAAGCGGCCTCGGCACCTGCGGGCGGCGCTGCGCCAGCGACAGCACCTGTGGCCCCTGTGGTGGCCAAGGAATTCAATGCACTGGGCCTTGTCTGGGCCTTGATCCGCAACTTCTTCGCTGGCTTGTTCCGCCGCAAATCCTGAAGTCCTGAGATCCTTCCGCCATGTCACTGACTGATACCCTGGACACACCGGACGGGTTGCGCGAGCGCCTGTTCAAGGCGGGCTACATTGCCGACGAAGACTTGGCCAGCCTGATCTGGATGGGGCTCACGCTGGAGCGGCCTCTCTTGCTGGAGGGCGAGGCCGGCGTGGGCAAGACCGCCATTGCCAGTGCCTGCGCGAGGGCGCTGGGCCGGCCACTGCTGCGCTTGCAGTGCTACGAAGGGCTGGATCTGAGCCAGGCTGTGTACGAATGGAATTACAGCCGCCAGTTGCTGGAAATCCGCCTGGCCGAAGCAGGCCAAGGCGACCGCGCGGCGCTGCGCGACAATCTTTTTTCTGAAGACTTTTTGCTGGAGCGACCGCTGCTTAAAGCGATCCGCTCGCCCCAGCCTTGCGTCCTGCTGATCGACGAAATTGACCGGGCCGACGAAGCCTTTGAGGCCTTCCTGCTCGAGATGCTCTCCGAGTACCAGGTGACCGTTCCCGAGATCGGCACGCTCACGGCTATCAGCAAACCGCTGGTGATTCTTACCAGCAACGGCACGCGCGACCTCTCAGACGCATTGCGCCGGCGCTGCCTGTTTCATTACGTGGATTTCCCAACACTGGCGCGCGAGACGCAAATCGTGCGTACGCTGGTGCCCGAAGCTGCCACACGGCTGGTGGAAGAGGCGGTGGCCTTTGTGCAGCGCTTGCGCAAAGAGGACCTGGACAAGACGCCCGGTGTGGCCGAGACGCTGGACTGGGTACGCGTGCTGTTCAAGCTGGGCCATGGCGAACTGCCGGTGGATCCGCAGTTGCTGGTGCCCTCGCTGGCGGCGCTGCTCAAGACCCGCAATGACCGCTGGCAAGTGACGGTGGAGCGCATCGCCAGGCTGATCGACGGTCCGCGCATTGCGCAGGACGTGGGTGTGGCTGGTGCCATGAAGTAGGGGCGGCGCAAGATGACGGCCGCCCAACCAAGGGTCACCTATCTATCGGCCACGGATCCGCGGCAGCACCTTGGTGAGTTTGCGTACTACCTGCGTGACCATGGCTTTGCGCTGGGCTACGCCGAGCTGGAGCTGATGACCCGCGCTGCGGCTGCATTGCCGCTGGCACAGTGGACCCGAATTGAGGCGCTGTGGCGCGGCATTGCCTCTGGCAGCCACAAGCAGTGGCTCAAATACCCGGACCTCCACCAGGCGTTTTGGTTTCCGCACAAGGTCAAGGGCTCAACGCGCAGCGCGGGCCAGACCCGGCGCGGCCGCACGCTGCCTGAGCTGGTGCAGCAAATGCACAACGAGATGGGTAACACACCACCCGGCGAGGCCAAGCCCACCGTTGGCATGGCCGACCAGGCCGGTGCGGGCGAGGTTGAGGCGAGTGATGCGCCCCAACGTGCGCAGGGCGGTGCCAGCCGCACTGAGGCGCTGCATCAGCGCGACTTTGCCGACTGGTTGCCTGGCGACATGGACCGTTTTGAACCGCTGGTGGAAGCCCTCAAGCGCCGGCTGCGCACGCAGCTGCTGCGCCGTTTTCAAAATCACCGCGACAGGGGTGCCATCCATCTACGGCGCTCCCTGCGTTCGGCGCTGGCGACTGGTGGCGAGCTGGTCAAGCTGCACCATGTGCGCCGCCAGCGGCGCCAGCCCCACGTGGTGGTGCTGGTGGACGTGAGCCGCTCCATGGAAGTGCATGCGCAGTTCTTTTTACGCCTAAGCCGCGCTTTTGTGGAAGTGATGGATGCGCGGGCCTTTGTGTTCCATACCCGGCTGGCCGACGTCACACCACTGATGAAACGGCGCAGCGAGCGGGTGCAGGAAAAGGTCAACGCGGTGACTTTCGGCTTTGGCGGCGGCACGCGCATTGCCAGTTGCCTGCACGAAGCTTTGCATCAACATCTGGGTCGAACCCTGGTACGGGGCGACCTGTTCATGGTGTTCAGCGATGGCTTTGACACCGATGAACCGCAGGCTCTGGCCCAGGTGCTGGCACAGGTCAAGGCCCGTGGCGCACGTGTGTGCTGGTTGCACCCCACGGTGGAAGCACCCCAGTCTGAGGCGCTGCGCCTGGCGGCGCCTTATGTGTCCTGCTTCATGCCGGTGCACAATCTGGCCAGTCTGGCGCGCCTGCCCGAGCTGCTGGCCTGAAACATGATTTAATCGACACACCTAACTTCTGGAATCACAACGATGGGATGCTTGCTCAAACAAGGTGGTGGTCTCTATGCCCGCCTGCGCATTGGTGCGGTGCTGCTGGCCGCGGGCGAAGGCGCGCGCATGGGCTACGTCGCCAAGCCACTGATCCGCCTGCAGGGCGTGCCACTGATCAACCGCCAGCTCATCGCACTCAGCGGTGCCGGGGTCGACGAAGTGGTGGTCGTGACCGGCCACGCACGCGAGGCCATCGAGGCCCAGGTGCAGAGCTTTCCCGTCACGCTGGCATACAACGCAAATTACGCGCAAGGCCAGCAAAGCTCGGTTCGGGTGGGGCTGGCTGCATTGAGCAGCAACTTTGATGCGGTCCTCATTGTGCTGGCTGACCAGCCCTTGATTGGTACCGATGATTTGACCGAACTCATTGCCGCCTTTAAGAAACGCCCTAAAGGCAACGTGGTGGTGCCAGTGGTCAACGGTCAACGCGGCAATCCCATTGTGCTCGACGATGTGGCCCGCGCCCATATTCTCGCCAGCGACACCCATCTGGGCTGCCGCAACCTGATCGAGCGCCAACCCGAGTTGGTGCACGTGCATGAAAGCCACAACACCCGCTTCGTCACCGACCTCGACACGCCAGAGGATGTGGCGCAACTGGCGCAGCGCACCGGCTGGCGGCTCGAACTTCCTGCCCAAGAACTCGCGGCGTGAGCGTTTCATCCACCACCAACACCCTGCAACAGCACTGGCCGGTGCCGTTGGCGGTGCACCGTTTTGAGCGTGGGCCAGAAGTCAACGCGGTGTTGGCGCGCGTGTTCACCGCCATGCGGGCCACCGACCCCAAGGCCTTCGGCAGCTTTTACGCCAGCGAGGACGACCTGCTCAAGCGCATTGACCTGCCCGAATTTCACGCCCTGCTGCAGTTCATTGCCAATTCGCTGAAAACCACAACGAACCAGGCGAATGCCGGTGTTTGGCCCCAGGGGCGCCACGGCCTGCAATTGGAGCTGATGGGTGTCTGGTTCCAAATCCAGAATGGCGCGGCTTTCCATGACATTCACACCCATGGCAACTGTTCATGGTCCGGCGTCTACTACGTGCAGATCGATCCGCCCGAGGAACGCCACCGTCACCCCGAGTTCGGTGCACTCAATGGCGCCACGCGCTTTTACAGCCCCATGTTCCCCCTGCTTGGCGGCGCACACATCGATATGGGCAATGCCTTTTTGCAGCAGGCTACGCTGGACGTGACGCCGCAGGAAGGCGAGCTGGTGCTGTTCCCGGCTTTCCTGCCGCACAAAGCCATGCCCTATGCCGGGGCACGGGATCGCATCATCGTCTCGTTCAACGCACAGATCCGAGCTCCTGGTGGTGATCAGCTTTTTAGCTACGCGGGAACTTGAAGGGTTGCCGCCGATCAGCGACCCTCACCCCGAAACCGTCATCCGGACCCCGAGTAATCCGGGATAATGGGTTGTGTCGCAATAGCGATGTCGGACAATCTGAGCCATGCATGATTTCCGTAAAAGTTTGGTCAATAGCGCCTTACGCAAAGTTCTCAAACGGCTCCACTACCCGCTGGAAGTGATGCTGATTTGCGTGCGCTGGTATGTTGCCTACCCGCTGAGCCTGCGCCACATCGAGGAGATGATGCAGGAGCGGGGTGTTTTCGTTGACCACGCCACCGTGCATCGCTGGGCGATCAAGATGGTGCCGGTGCTGGCAACCGTATTTCATCGGCGCAAGCACCCAGTTGGGAAGAGCTGGAGGATGGATGAGACCTATATCAAGGTGGCTGGTGAATGGAAATATCTGTATCGGGCCGTTGATTCGTAAGCGGGTGGCGAACCCATATTGAATCGATGTCACTTCGAGGCGATAGTGTCCACTATGAAGATAGTGCACACCAGTTCGAACGGGGTTGATGCCCCTGGCGCCAAGCGGCGTTATTACAGTCCTGAGCTTAAAACCCAGGTCATACAGGAATGTCGGCAAGTTGACGCATCCATTGCAAGGGTCGCCCTGGCCCATGGTATCAACGCCAACATTGTTCATCGCTGGCTACATGAAGATGAGCGCGCCGCGTTGCTGTTGCGAGCGCAGTCGTTCGTGCCGGTCACCTTTGATAAGGCGGCCACAGCACTGCCAATGGCTGATGGCCAGCCAAGCGCCACCCACGACATCCGGGTAGAGGTTCACAGGGGCAACAGCACCATCACGGTGAACTGGCCGCTCGAAGGCGCCGCAACATGCTCCGCCTGGCTGCGCGAGTGGTTACGATGATCCGCATTGATA
>JAYUQJ010000190.1:0-12280 GCA_043756825.1 Betaproteobacteria bacterium
CGAGCGGGATGCCGGTCTTCGGATCCTTCTTGTCCTTGATTTCCACGCCGTCCGGGTTGTTGGAACCGACGTCGTGCAGCGCCAGCAGATGCGCGACGACCAAGCCGATCAACACCAGCGGAATGGCGACAACGTGGAAGGCGAAAAACCGGTTCAGGGTGGCATCGCCGATGGTGAAATCGCCGCGAATCCAGATCGCGAGCTCTTCACCGATGAACGGCACGGCAGCGAACAGGTTGATGATGACCTGCGCGCCCCAGTACGACATCTGGCCCCAGGGCAGCAGGTAACCCATGAAGGCTTCGGCCATGAGTGCCAGGAAGATCGCGCAACCGAAGATCCAGACCAGTTCGCGCGGCTTGCGGTAGCTGCCGTAGATCAGTCCGCGGTACATGTGCAGGTAGACCACGACGAAGAACGCCGAGGCGCCGGTGGAATGCATGTAGCGGATCAGCCAGCCCCAGGGCACGTCGCGCATGATGTACTCGACCGACGCGAAGGCCAGGGCGGCATCGGGCTTGTAATGCATCACCAGGAAGATGCCGGTGACGATCTGGATCACCAGCACCAGCAGGGCCAAGGAGCCGAAAAAGTAGAAGAAATTGAAGTTCTTCGGCGCGTAGTACTCGGACAAATGCTCCTTGTACAGCTTGGTGGCCGGGAAACGGTTGTCTACCCAGGTCATCAACTTCACGCCCACGGGCGCGTCGGCCGGAGCCGTCTTGAAATCTGCCATGTCGACCTCTGTTGTCGGTGGGTTCTCAGGCCTTCTTGTCTTCGCCAATCAGCAACTTGCCGTCGCTGAGATAGAAGTGGGGCGGCACTTCGAGGTTGTCCGGCGCGGGCTTGTTCTTGAATACCCGGCCCGCCATGTCGAAGGTAGAGCCGTGACAGGGGCAGATGAAGCCGCCCTGCCAGTCATCGGGCAGCGAGGGTTGCGCACCCATCGTGAACTTTTCGCTCGGCGAGCAACCCAGGTGCGAGCAGATGCCCACCGCCACGAAGAACTCGGGCTTGATGGACCTGGCGGTGTTGCGCGCATAGGACGGCGTGAGCTCGCCGGGATTGCGCTTGGAATCGGGGTCGGCCAGCTGACCGTCGAGCTTCTTGAGCGCGGCCACCTGCTCCGGTGTGCGGCGCACGATCCAGACCGGCTTGCCGCGCCACTCGACCGTCATCTTCTCGCCTGGCTTGATGGCGCTGATGTCCGCTTCGACGGCAGCACCGGCGGCCTTGGCACGCTCGGACGGCGCAAAGGTGCTGATGAAGGGCACCGCGACGGCCACGCCGCCGACGGCACCGGCGCCTGCGGTGATCGCCATCCAGGTGCGTCGGCCTTGGTCCACGGCGCCGGCAGTTGGGCCCTCGCTGGCGCGTGCGCTGGAGACCTCGCTTGTGGCATCACTCATGGGATTCCTTTTTTGGAGCGCCCTGCAAGGGCGGCGGAAGTACTCAGGGTCAACCCGGGATTCTAGCGGACCGCTTCTGCGCGTCCTTGCTCGCGCAACCGGATTGACGTCTGCAGGCCCGTGGGGATACTGCCCCGGGGCCCAAAACCCCGGGCCTGCATTGGCTCAACGACACAATGAGGAGACAACATGAGTTTCAGCAGCGAGTTCAAGGAATTCGCCCTCAAGGGCAATGTGATGGATCTTGCCGTGGGTGTGATCATTGGCGCTGCGTTCGGCAAGATCGTCGATTCGCTCGTCAGAGACCTCATCATGCCCATTGTCGGCAAGATCTTCGGCGGGCTGGATTTCAGCAACTATTTCATCCTGCTCGGCAGTCCGCCGGCTGATTTCAAAGGCGCGATGACTTACGCCGACCTCAGCAAGGCGGGCGTACCCCTGCTGGCCTATGGCAACTTCATCACGGTGGCGATCAACTTCCTGATCCTGGCTTTCATCATTTTCCTGATGGTGCGCCAGATCAATGCCCTGAAAAAGGCCGAACCGCCAGCGCCGCCGGCACCACCCGCCCCCACCCCGGAGGATGTGATGCTGCTGCGCGAGATCCGCGACGCGCTGCGAAAGTAAGCCGCGCAAGGCCGCAGGCGGCGACCCGGGTTCAAGTTTCTGCGCCGCCTGCCGAAGTTCCTCGGGTGAAGAGGTGATTCGCGACCGCCAGGCCAACCCGGCCCGGGCTGGCGCGAGCACTGCCCAAGCCCATGGACCTGACCCCACCGCCGCGCCTGCCTGCCAAGCTGGAAAGCGCCGTTCAGCGCATCCGGATGGCCGCGCGCACGGCGGCAGAGCACACCGTCGACAGCCTGGGCCTGGCCGCCTTGGCCACCCACCAGGTGCTGCAGCGCGACGCGCTGCTGGGCGCCCAGTTCGCGCTCAACCGAAAACTCGCGATCTTTGCGCTGATCTTCAACGAGGCGCTGGATACCGACGTGGCGCGCCAGGCCGGCAGCCTGACACCGACCGCCGGCCCGGCCCCGACCTCGGAGGCGCTGGTGGCCAGCTGGGACTCGCTCACCCTGGTGGAGAACCACGAGGTCGAGCTGCAGATCAGCGCCGACCGCTTTGCGCTGGAGATCAGCCATGCCTGTGAGTGGGAGATCCGTGAGCTCGACGCCTACATGGGCACCTTGCTGGGCCTGGCGTCGGTCAACCACGAGCGCAACCCACTGCGTGCCGAGGTGATTGGCCAGGCCATGCTGCGCGCCATCGAAGCGGTGTCCGACCAGCCCGAGGTGCGCAAGGTGCTGTGCACCGAGATCGCCCGATCGCTGGCGCATGCGATGCGCAAGACCTATGGCGAGGTGGTGGCCGACATGCGCCAGGCCGGCATCCGGCCGGCCGGGCTGGCGCTGCGCCCAAGCGCGTCGCGGTTGGGATCGCTGCACGGCGGGCGGGCATCGACCGGCGACCCGCGGCGCGCAGACGCGGCCGGCCCGACCGTCGACGCAGCGCCGCACAGCCGGCCGGGCCGGTTCGCCGACACCGGCCACCCGCGCAGCGCTTACCTGCCGGGCCGCAACCCGGCCCGCGCCCCATCGCTGGGCCAGGTGGACGGTGAAATGATGAACCTGATCCGGCGCCTGGCCGGCCGTTCGGGCAAGGGCCCTGCACCGACACCCGGGCAAGCCGCCCATGCGCGCCCGGCCCGACCGGACGCCTCGCACCACCGCGCCTGGTACAACGGCCCGGGGTCGGACGATGACGCAGACGAGCCGGACGCCGCCCCGGCCGACGCCGCCCACGGTGCCGCCAACCACCACAGCGACAGTGACAGCGACAGCGCCGGCCCGGTCCCCGGCGCGGCCATGCTGGTGGCCCGCCTGGCCGCGCCCAACCTGATCCTGGCCCACCGCGAGGCATTGCGGCGGGCCGCCTCCGGCGGCCTCGACCACCTGGTGATCGATGTGATCGCCGGCTTGTTCGACCAGATCCTGTCAGACACCAAGGTGCCGCCCCAGGTGGCCCGGCAGATTGCACGCCTGCAGCTGCCGGTGCTGCGCGCGGCCCTGGGTGACAAAAGCTTCTTTTCGTCGCGTCGCCATCCGGTGCGGCGCTTCATCAACCGGATCGCCTCACTGGGCACGGCGGTGGACGACTTCGCCGATGCCGAAGGCCTGGCCCTGCTGACCCGGGTGTCCGATCTGGTGCAGGAGGTGGTGGACGGCGACTTCGAGCAGATTGCCGTCTACGAAGACAAGCTGGCCGCGCTCGAGGCCTTCATCGCCGCGCAGTCGCGCGATCGCCTGCTGGCCCTGGGCCAGGCCGACCAGTTGCTGGCCCGCAAGGAGCAGGTGCTGCAAGTGCACCAGCGCTATGAACAAGCCCTGCTGGAGGCGATGCAAGACCTGCCCCTGCCGGGCTATCTGCACGATTTCCTGGGCCGGATCTGGAGCCGGGCCATCGCCCATGCGGCGCTGGCCGAGGGCAATGATGCCCCCCTGACCCAGCGCCTGCGCGACGCCGGTCGGGAACTGGTGTTGAGCGTGCAGCCCAAGGGCTCGCCCGAACGCCGCCAGCAGTTTCTGCGCAAGTTGCCGCAGTTGATGAAAGACCTCAACGGGGGCCTGGACCGGATCGCCTGGCCCGACGCCGACCGACGCCAGTTCTTTGCCCGCCTGCTGCCGGCGCATGCCGAATCGCTGAAGGGCCAGTCGCAGAGCACGCTGGAACACAACCTGCTTGCGCGCCGGCTGGACCAGGCCCTGGCCACCCCGGTACCGGCAGCGCAGGACATGCCCCAACAGCCCACCGTCCCGGCCCAGAAAGCCCTGCAGGCCTCGGCCACGCCCGGCGCATTCAGCCCCGCCGAGGCCCGCGCGGTGGGCCTGCTGGACGATGCGGCGGTGGACTGGGCCGGGCGGGTCAGCAACGACAGGGTCGCAGAGCCCGAACTGACGGCGGTGGACATCGACATCGACGGCCTGCCCGCCCCCGAGCCGATCGAACCCACCCGGGGCAGGCCACTGGCCGACCATGTGCAGCTCGGCTTCGGCTACGAGATGCAATTGCAGGGCAGCTGGGAAAAGGCGCGCCTGAGCCATGTCAGCGCGGGCCGCAGTTTCTTCGTCTTCACCTATGGATCAGGCCAGCAGCGTGCGGTGTCGATGACCCACCGCATGCTGGTCAAGCTGTGCGAGAGCGGCCGGCTGCGCGCGCTGGAGAGCGCCTACCTGCTCGAGCGCGCCACCGCCCGGGCGCGCCGGCAGCTCGCGGCGCTCAGCGCCACCCGGCACTGAGGGTCTGGATGCGGGGCGCGCCGGCGCCGCATCATCCTGCTGCGATCAGGCGCCGCGCCATGCCCAGGGCCGCCACCAGGCTGCTGGGGTCGGCCCGGCCGCTGCCGGCGATGTCGAAGGCGGTACCGTGGTCGGGGCTGGTGCGCACGAAGGGCAGGCCCAGGGTCACATTGACACCGTCCGCCACGCCCAGGTACTTGACCGGGATCAGCCCCTGGTCATGGGTCATGGCCACCACCAGGTCAAACTCGCCCGGGTGATCGGGTGCGTGCCGGGCCCGCATGAAGACCGTGTCGGGCGCATAGGGCCCACGGGCATCGATACCCTCGGCACGCGCCGCCAGCACGGCCGGGCCGATGAAGCGGATCTCCTCGTCGCCGAACAGCCCGCCCTCGCCGGCGTGCGGATTGAGCCCGGCCACCGCGATGCGCGGCGCCCGCAGGCCCCAGGCCAGGGCGCTGCGGTGGCTGATGCGCAGGGTCTGCAAGACGCTGTCGAAGTCCAGCAGGTCCAGGGCACGGCGCAGCGAAACATGGATGGTGACCAGCACCACCCGCAATGCCTGATTCGCCAGCATCATGCGAACCGGCACGCCGCCGGCGGCGGCCTGCAACATCTCGGTGTGGCCAGGGAAAGCCACCCCTGCGGCGGCCAGCGCCTCTTTGTGGATCGGCGCCGTCACCAGCCCCGCCACCCGGCCCTGCAAGGCCAGGCCGGCAGCGGCCTCGATGCACAGCGCCGCCGCGCGCCCGGCCAGCGCCTGCACCTGGCCCATCGGCAGGCCGGCCAGCGCCGGGCTCAGCGCCGCCAGGCCGGGCGGCTGCCAGACCGCGATGCAGTCCGGCGGCGCACTGGCCGCATCGTCCGGCGAGCCCAGTTCGGCCACCGGCAAGACCAGGCCGCATTGCGCCACGGCACGCCGCATCACGCCCACGTCGCCCACCACCAGCGCCGGGCCGGTGGCGCGCATCGCCACCGCACGGGCAATCGTCTCGGGGCCGATGCCGCAGGCATCGCCCTGGGTGATGGCCAGCAGGCGGGCGCCGGCATCCAGGCTGCTGTTCATGCGGGGTTGTCGATCTCGATGAACTGATGCTGCAGGCCGAACTGCAGCGCCAGGTGATCGCCCAGGGCCGGCGCGCCGTAGCGCTCGGTGGCATGGTGGCCGCAAGCCAGGAAGGCGACACCGGTTTCGCGCGCCAGGTGCAACTGGGGCTCGGACACCTCACCGGTGATGAAGGCGTCCGCGCCTGCGGCGATCGCCGCCTCGAAAAAGCCCTGCGCGCCGCCGGTGCACCAGGCCACCCGGCGCAGCGGTCGGCCGTCGCCGGGCAGCAGCAAGGGCGGGCGGGCCAGGGCCTGGCCCGCGCAGCGCACCAGGCCTTGCACATCGGCCACGCCGGCCGGCGCCGGGCCGATGAAGCCCAGATCCTGTTCACCGAAGCGGGCGTCGGCCAGCAGGCCCAGGCGCCGGCCGAGCTGGGCGTTGTTGCCGCAGTCCGGATGGGCATCGAGCGGCAGGTGGTAGGCCAGCAGGTTGATGTCGTGGGCCAGCAGCAGCGCCAGGCGCCGGCGCAACCAGCCGGTGACGCGGCCGTCCTGGCCACGCCAGAACAGCCCGTGGTGCACCAGGATCAGGTCGGCCCGGGCTGCCACCGCAGCCTCGATCAAGGCCAGGCTGGCGGTCACCCCCGAGACCACCCGGTGCACCTCGGCCCGGCCCTCGACCTGCAGCCCGTTCGGCCCATAATCCTTGAACTGGTCCACCGCCAGCCACGCCGCCAGGTGCGACTCGATCTCCCCGCGCTGGGCCATCCTGCCCGCCTTTCTGTTTCTTGATGTCCTCGATGCGAAGACTCTGGCTGATTTTCTCCCAGGCGGCCACGATCGCCGTGGCCCTGCTGTTCGTGGTGGCCACGCTCAAGCCCGACTGGCTGTCCGGACAGCACCTGGCGCTGGGCACCGGGGCCCCTGCAGCGGTGTCGGTGCGCCTTGCGCCACCCGGGCCGGTCCCCTTGAACGGCGCTGCCACCCCCTTGCCTGCTGCCGGCCTGGCCGATGCCGCCAGCATCGCGTCGCCCTCGGTGGTGAGCGTGATCACCAGCAAGGGCCGCAGCCGCCACGCACAGCCCGACGACCCGTCGCTCGGCCCCTTCTCTCATGACCGTGAACAGTTCCAGCAAGGGGTGGGGTCGGGCGTGATCGTCTCGCCCGAGGGCATCCTGCTGACCAACAACCATGTGGTCGAACAGGCCGGCGACATCGATGTGCGCCTGTCCGACGGCCGCGAACTGCGCGCCGAGGTGGTGGGCACCGACCCCGAAACCGACCTGGCCGTGCTGCGCATCAAGGCCGACCGCCTGCCCGCGATCACGCTGGGCCGTTCGCAGGATTTGCGCGTGGGCGATGTGCTGCTGGCCATCGGCAACCCCTTCAATGTGGGCCAGACCGTGACCGCCGGCATCGTCAGCGCGCTCGGCCGCACCGGGCTGGGGCTGTCCACATTCGAAAGCTTCATCCAGACCGACGCAGCCATCAATCCGGGCAATTCGGGCGGGGCACTGGTGGACGTGCAGGGCCACTTGGTGGGCATCAACACCGCGATCTACTCGCGCAGCGGCGGCAGTAACGGCATTGGCTTTGCGATCCCCACCGAGGTGGCGCAGCGGGTGATGGAAAGCCTGCTCAAGGACGGCGTGGTACGGCGAGGCTGGATCGGGGTGGAGCCGCGCGAGCTGACCGCCGAATTCGTCGACAACTTCAAGCTGCCGATCCAGCGCGGCGTGCTGATCACGGGCGTGTTGCAGGATGGCCCGGCCAGCCGGGGCGGCCTCAAGCCGGGCGATGTGGTGACCAGTGTCGCGGGCCAGCCCGTGGGGACGGTGGCGCAGCTGCTCAACACCGTGGCGGCGCTGCCACCCGGCCAGGCGGCCAAGGTGGCGGTGCAGCGCGGCAGCCAGGCGATCGAGCTGAGCCTGGAGGTGGTGCAGCGCAGGCCGCAGCCAGCCCGTCGCAACCGTTGAAGCGGCCTGCGCTTGGGCGCATCAAGCCTGTGGTGCGTCGACGTCGGGCGCCCGGGTGTGCTTGAGGAATATGCCCGCCGCCCAGATGCCCACCTCGTAGAGCAGGCACATCGGTATCGCCAGCGACAGCTGCGACACCACATCGGGCGGCGTGATGACGGCCGCCACGATGAAGGCCAGCACGATGAAGTAGCCACGCCACTCCCTGAGCTTGGCCACCGTCACCAGGCCCATGCGGGCCAGCACCACCACCGCCACCGGCACCTCGAAGGCGGCGCCAAAGGCGATGAACATGGTGAGAACAAAGCTCAGGTAGGCCTCGATGTCTGGCGCCGCCGTGATGCTCTTGGGCGCAAAACTCTGGATGAAGGCAAAGACCTGGCCAAACACGAAGAAGTAGCAAAACGCCACCCCGGCGATGAACAGCAGCGTGCTCGACACCACCAAGGGCAGCACCAGCTTTTTCTCGTGGCTGTACAGGCCCGGCGCGACAAAGGCCCAGACCTGGTAGAGCACGATCGGCAGGGCAACCAGAAAGGCCGACATCAGGGTGATCTTGAGCGGCACGATGAAGGGCGAGATCACATTGGTGGCGATCAACGTGGTGCCCTTGGGCAAGTGCGCGACCAGCGGCGCCGCCAGCATGTCATAGAGCCCGGCGGGGCCCGGCCACAGGCACAGCGCGACAAACACCACGCCCACCGCGATCAGGCCGCGCACCAGGCGGTCGCGCAACTCGATCAGGTGCGAGACAAACGGTTGCTCGCTGCCTTCGAGTTCGTCCTTGGGCTCAGCCATGCTGGTTCACAGCCGGGTCGGGCCCGAGGGCCGGTGACGCGCCACCCTGGCCGCTGCCGATTGCACCTGGCCGCGCACGCCGGCGCGCTGCTTGTACCAGCGCGGCAGGGCGCTGCGCTTGAGCCGCCAGCGCTTGTTGGGCCGCTTGTACTGCGGCGGCGGCGCGACATAGGGCATGGGCGTGCCGGCAACATCACCGCCCAGGGCGTTGTTCAGATCCTGGAACTGGGTACCGAAAGCCTGTTGGGCGTCATTGACCTCACGGCTGACGGTCTGTTCCACATCGCGGGCGGCGGTCTCGAACTGCGACTTCATCTTTTGCAGCTCTTCGAGCTCGATCGACCGGTTGACCTCGGCCTTGACCTCGGACACGTAGCGCCGCGCCTTGCCCATCAGGGCGCCCACGGTACGGGCGACACGCGGCAGTTTTTCAGGGCCGATCACGATCAGGGCGACCGCGCCGATCAGGGCGATCTTGTCGAAGCCGAAATCGATCATGCGGGGTCAGCCGGTTGCGGGCCGCCCCAGGGCGCGGACATCAAGACTTGGTCTTGGCTTCGACATCGACCGTGTTGCCGTCAGCCACCTTGTTGGCACCCACCTGCTGGGGTGGCGCGCCGGCGGCGGCATTGGCCTCGGCCGAGCCGGTGCCGTCCTTGACGCCGTCCTTGAAGCCCTTGACCGCTGCGCCCAAATCACTGCCGACGTTCTTGAGCTTCTTGGTGCCGAAAATCAGCACCACCACGACCAGCACGATGAGCCAGTGCCAGATGCTGAATGAACCCATGGATGACTCCTGAAGACCAGAGATACGGAACTGCGGATTCTAGGGCAGCCGCCGTATTGGCCGTGCCGCACCCGGCCTATCACCCGCGCAACCACGGCCGGGGGCCGCCCATCACGTGCATGTGCAGGTGCATCACCTCCTGCCGGCCGTCGGGCCCCGTGTTGATCAGATGGCGGTAGCCATTCTCGACGCCCAGCGCCAGCATCAGTCGCGGGCTGATCGCCAGCATGTGGCCCAGCAGGGCCTGGTGCTCGGGCGTGACGTCGACCATGCTGGTGATATGCAGCTTGGGCACGATCAGGATGTGCACCGGCGCCCAGGGATGGATATCGTGGAAGGCCAGCACATGCGCGTCTTCGTGCACCTTGCGCGCCGGGATCTTGCCGGCGACGATCTTGCAGAACAGGCAATCGGGCTCGTTGGTCATGGCGGTTTCAAGCGTGTTGGACGGTTGCATCAGACCGGCATGGGGCGGCGGTCGTTCAGGGCCCACCAGCCGCGCAGCACACGGTAGAGGAACCACAGCGAGATCAGGCCCCAGGCGATCCAGCCGGGCGCGATCAGCAAGACCCACAGCGGCGCGGTGACGGCGTACAGGATGGCGCAGAACAGCACGCTGCGGATGCGCCAGCGGAAATGGCTGGCCTGCCAGCTGCCGGCAGCGTCACCGCGCTTGAACAGGTCGAGCAGCACCGCCACCAACAGCAGCAACACGCTGCCCTGGGCGCCGGGCAGCACCGCACCCACGGCCACGATGGCGTGCAAGGCATAGCTGATGTGGCCGACGCTGCGCAGCGTGGCCTCGGTCTCGCTGCTCAAGACCACGGTGGTGGACACTTCATTCATCAGACGGCTCCTTGTTCGCGTTGGGTGGCCTTGCGCAGCGCAAATTCTTCCAGGCCCGACAGTCCCTCACGCCGCAGCAGCTCGGCCAGCACATCGGCCGGCCGCAGGCCGAAATGGGCCAGCGCGATCATCGAATGGAACCACAGATCGGCCACCTCGTTGACGATCTTGTCGGCCACCCCATCCTTGCCGGCCATCACCACCTCGGTGGCCTCTTCGCCCACCTTCTTCAAGATCGCGTCGGTGCCCTTGGCGAACAACCGGGCCACATAGCTCGTTTCGGGGTCGCCACCATGGGCGGGCTTGCGCGACTCGATCACCTGGGCCAGGCGGGCCAGCAGGTCTTGCGAGGCCAGGGGGAGGTCGGCGGGGCTCATCGGCGGTAGATGCGGTCGGGGTCTGCGAGCACCGGGTCGGTGATCGACCATTGCTGGCCGTCCAGCCGGCGAAAAAAGCAACTGTGCCGCCCGGTGTGGCAGGCGATGCCCGGCTCATGCCCGAGCTGGGTCACCCGCAGCAGCAGCACATCGGCGTCGCAGTCGATGCGGATGTCCTGCACCTGCTGGAAATGGCCGCTCTCCTCGCCCTTGTGCCACAGGCGCTGGCGCGAGCGGCTCCAGTACACCGCGCGTCCGCTGGCGGCCGTTTCGGCCAGCGCCTCGCGGTTCATGAAGGCGAACATCAGCACGTCTTTCGTGCCGACTTCCTGCGCGATCACCGGCACCAGGCCATCGCGGTCCCATTTGACGCTGTCGAGCCAGTTCATGCGGGTCAGTTTAAACCGCTCCGCGTACTGCTCTCAGCGTTTCCCGGCTCTGGGCCTCAAGCCGTGGCACGCTTGCGGGCCGGGCGCTTGGGGCGCGCCGCAACGTGTGCGGTTTGCTGCGCCAGCGTGAGCAAGCCGAGCAGGGCTTCATTCACCGCTTCGGAGGTGGGGAAGGCTTTTGCGATCGCAGGGTCGAGCAAGGCGACGGAGGTTCCCTTGAACGCTTCCTTGTGAAACTTGCCTCGTTCCAGGCTGGTGAAGTCCGAGCGTTTGTACTCGGCGCGCATGTCGTCTTTAGCCTTCTTCATAGAGTTTCCTTTCCGCACGAGTGACGCGCCTTGCACTGAAGATGCGAATGGCGCCTGGCCGATGGGTATGCGGCACCGTGAGCAGACGGCCCAGGCTCGACATCCCGAAAGTAATGTAGCGAGACTCGTCCTCGGAGTGGTCAGGATCGGGGCCTGACAAGGCCAGACCATCAAGGAACACGGTCGCCGCTTCGTCGAACGAAACGCCATGCTTGCCGAGGTTGGTGGCGGGCTTGGTCTTGTCCCACTCGAACTTCATCGAGTGTGCCTCCCGCTAGATCGCCGCACGCGGCTTGCGGTCAACGCGCCCCATGCGTCGCACCGATGAACGCGCGCTCTTCGGCCAGCCAGGCCAGCACCGGCAGCGTGCCGGGGAGCAGCGGCGCCACCTCGACCGGGAGCGTCTGCCAGGCCATCTGTTGTTGCTCGCGCATCTGGAAATCGCCCCGCCAAGCAAAGACCTTGCAGAAATACAGCCGCACCAGCGCGTGCGGGTAGTCGTGCAGGCTCGTCTTCCAAGCTTGCGCGGGGCCGATCGTGATTCCAAGCTCCTCGTGCAGTTCGCGCTGCAGCGCGGCCTCGACGCTCTCGCCCACCTCGACCTTGCCGCCAGGAAATTCCCAGTGGCCGGCGTACACCTTGCCCGCCGGGCGCGAGGTGATCAGGAATCTGCCGTCGTTGTCGATCAGCACGCCCACCGCCACGTCCACCGGCGTGCGCTCAATCACCGGCGCGGCCAGAAAAGTCGCGTGCGAACTGGTAGGCCACGCGGCCCGAACGCGAGCCGCGCTCAAGCGCCCAGACCAGCGATTCCTGGCGCGCCGCCGCGATGGCGGCCTCGTCCACTTTGAGGTGACGCAGCCACTGTGCGGCGATCGCGAGGTACTCGTCCTGGCTGAACGGGTAGAAGCTCACCCACAGGCCGAAGCGCTCGGACAGCGAGATCTTCTCTTCGATCACCTCGCCCGGGTGCACCTCGCCGTCGGGCGTGTGCTTGTAGGTGAGGTTCTCCTGCATGTACTCGGGCAGCAGGTGGCGCCGGTTGCTGGT
>JAYUQJ010000191.1:0-4244 GCA_043756825.1 Betaproteobacteria bacterium
GTGGAAATTGCCGTCGCCCACATGGCCGACGATGTAGTGCAGCAGGCCCGCGTCCTCGGCCTCTTGCTTGGCGGTGACGACGCACTCGGCCAGCCGCGAAATCGGCACGCAGGTGTCGGTGGTCACGGTGCGGCAGCCCGGGTTGGCCGACATGCCGGCAAAGTAGGCGCGGTGGCGCGCCGTCCACAGCTTGGTGCGCTCTTCCGGCGTGGTGGCCCAGGCGAAATCTTCGCCACCCAGCTCGCGCGCCACCTCCTGCACCCCCTGCGCCTGCTCGGCCACGCCGGCGGCGCTGCCGTGGAACTCCATCAGCAGCATCGGCTGCTCGCGCAGCGTCAGCTTGTCGTGCTGGTTCACATAGCGCACCGCATTGGCGTCCAGCAGCTCGCAGCGGGCGATCGGCACGCCCAGCTGGATGATCTGGATGGTGGTCTTGACGGCGGCATCGATGCTGGGAAAATGACAGATCGCCGCCGACACCGACTCGGGCTGCGGGTAGAGCTTGACCGTCACCTCGGTGATGATGCCCAGCGTGCCCTCGCTGCCCACCATCAGGCGGGTCAGGTCGTAGCCGGCGCTGCTTTTCTTGGCCCGGGTGCCGGTGCGGATGATCTCGCCGCTGGCCGTCACCACCTGCAGCGCCAGCACGTTCTCGCGCATGGTGCCGTAGCGCACCGCATTGGTGCCGCTGGCCCGGGTGGCTGCCATGCCGCCTATCGACGCGTCGGCACCGGGGTCGATCGGGAAGAACAAGCCGGTATGGCGGATCTCGTTGTTGAGCTGGTTGCGGGTGACGCCGGGCTGCACCGTCACCGTCAGGTCGGCATCGTCGATGCGCACGATGCGGTTCATGCGTGACAGGTCGATGCTGATGCCGCCCTGCACCGCCAGCAGGTGGCCTTCGAGCGACGAACCGGTGCCGAAGGCGATCACCGGCACTTCGTAGCGCTCGGCCAGCCTCACGGCGGCGGCCACGTCGTCGGCGCTTTCGGCAAACACCACGGCCTCGGGCGGCGGCACCTCAAAGGGCGATTCATCGCGGCCATGCTGCTCGCACACCGATGTGGCGGTGCTGCAGCGATCGCCGAACCGGGCCTTCAAGGCGGCCATCATCTCGGCCGGCACCGGCCGGCGCTGGATCAGGTGCTGGATATCGACAGGGGCGTTCATGCAGGGCTCCGTCAGCGCTGGGCGCGGGGTGTAGGGCTGGGATGGCGGATGGTATGACGAGCGGCCGCCGCTGTGCGCAAGCTGGCCTTGGCGGCCCGGCCGGGCCGGCAGCGGCACTTGCGGCAAGAATCGGGGTTTCGCCCACACTGGAGACCTGCCCATGGCCAATCGACTGACCCAGATCGCCACCCGCACCGGTGACGACGGCACCACCGGCCTGGGCGACGGCAGCCGGGTGCCCAAGGACCATCTGCGCGTGGCGGCGATGGGTGATGTGGACGAGCTGAACTCGGGCCTGGGCGTGCTGCTGGCCGAGCCGCTGCCCGACGATGTGCGCGCGCTGCTGGTGGTGATCCAGCACGAGTTGTTCAACCTGGGTGGCGAGCTCAGCATCCCGGGCTACAGCCTGCTGAAGATGGATGCGGTGCTGCGTCTGGACGAGGCCCTGGCCCACTACAACGCAGCGCTGCCGCGGCTGGCCGAGTTCATCCTGCCGGCCGGCACCCGCAGCGCGGCGCTGGCCCATGTCAGCCGCACGGTGGCGCGCCGGGCCGAGCGTGCGGTGGTGGCACTGGCCGCCCACGAGGCCGTGAACGAGGCACCGCGCCAGTACCTGAACCGCCTGTCCGACCTGATGTTCGTGCTGGCCCGGGTGCTCAACCGCGCCAATCTCGACGGCCTGGGCGGCGACGATGTGTACTGGCGCAGCGAGCGCCTGGCCCGCGACGCCCAGAATTGAGTCGGGCGGGGGCGGCATCACCGCACCCCGCCCGGGTCACCTGCTGCGCGCGGCACCCGCAGGCGCCGCGCCCGCCGGCCTCAGGCCGGCATCAGGCCGCAGCGTCCTTCAGCTTCTTCAGCGCGCGCGTCTTGATCTTGACGCTGGCGGGCTTGGCGGCGAAGGTGCGCTCTACCTTGGTGAAGGGGTCGATGCC
This sequence comes from Betaproteobacteria bacterium, assembly GCA_043756825.1. Classification (GTDB taxonomy): domain Bacteria; phylum Pseudomonadota; class Gammaproteobacteria; order Burkholderiales; family Burkholderiaceae_C; genus Pseudaquabacterium. The sequence goes on from JAYUQJ010000191.1 coordinate 2,106, forward strand.
GACCCGCTTCTTCTTGGCCGGCACGTTCACCACATTGACCTTCAGCAAACCCGGCAGCGTGAACGAGCCCAGGCCCTTCTTGTTCAGCGAGGCCATGATGGTGGCTTCGAGCGAGGCCAGCACCGCCTTGACGGTCTTGACTTCGGCGGCGGCCAGCTCGGCCAGGTGACTGATCAGGCCGGTCTTGTTGAAGGCGGTCTTGATCGGTTTGAGCGCTGCTGTTGCAGCCTTGGCCGGTGCTGCTGCCTTGGCAGCCTTCTTTGCCGGCGCGGCGGCCTTGACCGCCTGCTTGGCCGGGGCCGCAGCCTTGGCCACCTTCTTGGCGGGCGCGGCCTGGGGGGCCGCGGTCGTGATCGTCTTCTTTGCAGTGGCCATGGGGTCTTGTGTCCTGGATATTGGAGTGGCGCCCGGCGCATGCGGGCGGAGCGATTCTAGGGGCCACCTTGCAGGGCCACCGCAGCAAGCGGCCGCGCCGTCGTCGCCAGGCAGCGGGACGCGGACGCAATTTGTACGCGTCAGGGGCTCGGCCCCGTCCGGGCGGCCGCCACCGGAAACATGGGCTCGAAGCGGTCGATCAGGCCCATCAGTTGCGGAAACTCATCGGCCCGAATCGCACGTCCAATCGTGCGGCAAAGAGCGCTCAGGCGCGCTGGAACGCCGTGATCTGCACTGCCGGCTTCTGCATCGCAGGCGCGTCGTCCTCGGGCTGGCCGGTGCGCATCAAGAAGGTGGACACCGACAACACCATCACCGTCAGCGCCAGCGCCCAGCGCGCGCCCGACCTGTTGGCCTGGCTGCTGTAGTCGTTGTTCAGCTTGCCGCCCACCGTCTTCTTCATCACCTGCGCCCGTGCTTGGTCGTCGGCATCGCTGCTTTGGCTGAGGTTGCGGATCACGGTACGGCGTTGGTTGATGGCGAACTCCAGCGCGGCGTCTTGCACCAGCTTGAACAGCAGGGCTGTGGCCCCCACGCCCCAGGCAACACCCGCCACCAGCGCCCAGCGCGGGGTGAAGATCTCCTGAAATATCGTCTGCGACAGGCCCGACCCGCTGAGAAATCCGTCCAGAGTCATGATGCCGATCATCAGCAGCGTTTCCGGCAGGCTCATCGGCTTGTGGTGTTCATCGTCTGATTCCCGCAGCGCTTGCTTGGCACCGGTCAAGCGGTCTTCGCTGATCATTGACGGGCCATAGCGCTTGAAAAAGGCGTAGTGCCCGCAGATCACGGTGCCCGTCATCGTGAAGGCCATCAGGCCAGCCTGCGCCAGCGACGGCGCCATTAGGTAGGGCAGGGCCGCCGTCAAACCCCCCAGGCACACCAGGCCCACGGTGGCAGCCACGGTCTCTTTCATGAAGTAGGCATGCGCTTGCAAGGCCGGCTTGATGGCATTGGCCAGGGCCTTCTCGCCTTCGTATGGCTGGCCGGCTGCGGGCGGTGCAGTGCGCGCGTCGGCGGCTGCCAGTTGATGCACTGCGCTGGCACTGGCGCCCAATTTGGCGCGGCGGCGGTTCAACAGGTAATCCAGGGTCGGGTTCATGGCTTTGCTCCGGGGGTTGGGGGTGGCAGGCATTGCAATTTTCCCAAGCGCCGGGTGCGGCGTCACGGCTGGGAAACGACTGGCGGCCGATTCGCCAAAGGCAGCCGCAACAGGACTGACCGTGACGTTGGCTGCTGCTGCCGGCGGTTTCCCAGCCGTGACGCCGGGCAGCTTGCCCGGCACATTTCAGTCACCCTCAAACCCTGTCTGGCAAGGAGCCACTCATGACACTGATCCAATTTGTGGGCGCCACGGTGCTCTCCGCCTTCCTGGCCCTGAACGTGCTGGCCATGTACGTCTACAAGAAGCGCCGCGTGTCGCTGGACCCGCGGTCTGACCTGAACCACGGCATTGCCGAGCGCTTTGACACGGTGGAAGAACTGCGCGAGTTCCATGCCCAGGAGCAGGCCGCCGTTGTTGCGCTGGGCGAGGCCGCCACCCTGCGCCACCACCGCGCCTTCTCGGCCGAGCTGGGCCGGATGGACCCGGTGCTGGCCCGCACCTACCCGCAGCCGCATCACAAGTTTGCCGACCTGATCTGAGCCCCCGGGAGCCTGCCATGCTGCGAACCCTGTTGCTGTGCCTGGCGCTGCTGTGCGGCG
>JAYUQJ010000192.1:0-4231 GCA_043756825.1 Betaproteobacteria bacterium
CCAGCATGAACCCAATTCATCAACCCACTGTTGCGGCGGCAGGCTGTGCAACGCCGTCCCTGCGCCGCTGGCACCCGACCCGGGGCCTGGTCGCCAGCGCCTGCCTGGTGCTGGCGGCCTGCGGTGGCGACGGTGGCGCTGGCGCGGAGCCGACGGCGGTGCCGCTCGGCCTGGTCAAGCTGACGGTCAGCGACAACTTTGGCACGCCGGTGGCTGGCGCCCGGGTGCAAGGCCCGCGGGAAACCAGCGTGACCGACGTGCAGGGGGTGGCCCTGGTGTCGCTCAACGCGCCCAACAGCAGCGCCACCGTGGCCCTGTCGAGCAACAGCTTTGCCGACCAGACGGTGTCCGTCAACAGCAACGACGGCAGGGTCAATGCGGTGGCCGTGACGCTGCAGCGCAAGACCTCGGCGGCGGGCGGATCGCTGGCCTCGCGCGGTGCAGAGCTGCCGGTGCTCAGCGCCGACGGTCGGCAGCTGAGCTTCGACGTCGAGGTGGTGGTGGTAGCGGGCGATGCCGGACCGGTCGAAAACCTGGGCAAGGCCGATTTCCAGCTGCGTGCCTGCACACCGGCAGCCGGCCAGGCCCAGACCAGCTGCCTGCGGGGTGCACCCGGCGGCGCCGATCTGGCCTATGCGCCGGTCAACCCTGCGCCGACCGCACTGCAGGTCATCCCCGGCCTGCCGGCCACCGACTATGCCGCCGGCCTGCTGCTGGACCAGAGCGGCAGCATCCGCCAGTCCGACCCCAGCGGCGCCCGGCTGTTCTCGACCAAGGCTTTCCTGGCGGGCATGGGGGCGAATGACGATGCGCTGCTGGCCGCCTTTGCCGGCGGCGCAGGCGCCATGCTGCCCACCGCGCCGATGACGGTGTTCGGCCCCTTCCGCTCGAAACCCGGCGCCAGCAGCTATTTCCCCATCCTGGACTCGCTTACCGCGCTGGTCGGCGGCAACACACCCTTGTACGAATCGCTCGACAGCCTGCGCCACCGCATGGTCAGCGACAGCCTGCCGGCGGCTGGCAAGCCCAAGGCCCTGGTGGTGTTCTCCGACGGCGCCGACACCAGTTGCGCCGGCACCGAGGCCTGCAGCATCCGGCGCATGCGCTCGATCACCGAGGCCCGCCAGGACCAGTTCAGGATCTTCACGATAGGCCTGTCCAACGGCGTGGACGTGGCGGCGATGGCCGATCTGGCCCACCAGACCGGCGGTGCCTTCCTGTACGCCGACACAGCCGAGCAACTGCTGCCGCTCTACGGCAGCGTCGGCCGGCTGCTGAGCCTGAGCCTGCCTACCTACCGCCTGCGCTGGGCGGTGCAGGCCGCCGGCGCCGGCGCATTCCGCCCTGGCTCGACCCTGCTGGGTCGGGTCCAGGTAACTGCAGCGGGCAGCAGCTTCGACGTGCCTTTCGTGGTGGGCATCCCCTGAGCCAGGCCTGAAACCGATCAGGCGGCCCTGCCGCCGGGATTGGCGGCCGAGCGCGGACAGGGGATGATCCGGCCTGCCGCCGTGTGGCGGTCGACCCTGCCCGCACCCCCACCGCCATGCCCGACATACCCGCCACCGCCCTGCCGATGCTGCCCTGGCCGGGCGCCGGCACCCACCGCATCCCCTTCGACGCCTACACCAGCGAGGCAATCCACCAGCGCGAACTGCAGCGCCTGTTCTACCGGCAGCACTGGTGCTTTGTGGGCCTGGAGGTGGAGGTGCCCGAGCCGGGCGACTTCAAGCGCAGCGTGGTGGGCGAGCGCTCGGTGATCATGGTGCGCGCAGCCGACGGCCAGATCAGCGTGGTGGAGAACGTCTGCGCCCACCGCGGCATGCAGTTCTGCCGTGAGCGCCACGGCCGGCGCAAGGACTTCGTCTGCCCCTACCACCAGTGGAGCTATACCCTGCAGGGTGATCTTCAGGGGGTGCCCTTCCGGCGTGGCGTCAAGCAGGCCGGCAAGGTCAACGGCGGCATGCCGGCCGACTTCAACACGGCCGAGCACGGCCTGACCAAGTTGAGGGTGGCCCGCCGCGGCGGAGTGGTGTACGCCACCTTCGACCACGCCATGGAATCGCTGGAAGACTTCATCGGCCCGGCGGTGCTGCACTATGTCGACCGCCTGTTCGACGGCCGCACGCTCACGCTGCTGGGCTACAACAAGCAGCGCATCCCGGGCAACTGGAAATTGATGCAGGAGAACATCAAGGACCCCTACCACCCCGGCCTGTTGCACACCTGGTTCGTCACCTTCGGCCTGTGGCGGGCCGACAATCAATCGCAGCTGGTGATGGACCGCCACCACCGGCATGCGGCCATGGTGTCCACCCGCGGGGCCACCGGTGCAGTGGCCGGCGCGGCGGCCCAGGTGACGGCCGTGTCCAGCTTCAAGCCGGCGATGACGCTCAACGATGACCGCTTCCTCGACATCGTGCCCGAGGCCTGGTGGGGCGGGCCGAGCGCAGTGATGACCACGCTGTTCCCCAGCGTGATCTTCCAGCAGCAGGTCAACAGCGTGTCGGTGCGCCATATCCAGCCCGACGGCCCCGGCGCATTCAATTTCGTCTGGACCCATTTCGGCTTTGCCGACGACACGCCCCAGATGACCCGGCGCCGGCTGCGCCAGGCCAATCTCTTCGGCCCGGCAGGCTTTGTCTCGGCCGACGACGGCGAGGTGATCGAGTTCAGCCAGCAGGGCTTCACCCAGAAGCCTGGCCACCGCACGCTGGTGGAGCTGGGCGGGCATGGCGTGGCCGACACCGACCACATGGTGACCGAGACCCTGATCCGCGGCATGTACCGCTACTGGCGCGAGGTGATGGAGCCCGACGACCCGGCTGCGCCAGCGGCCGGCCCGGCCGGGGAGGGCGGCTGAGATGATCGACTTCGACACCTGGCAGGCCCTGGTGCAACTGCAAGCCGACTACGCCAGCGCGCTGGACCAGGCCGAATGGGAGCGCTGGCCGGGCTTCTTCACCGACCCCTGTGTCTACCGCCTGCAAGCGCGCGAGAACCATGAGCGCGGCCTGCCGCTGGCCACGCTCAGCTTCGAGAGCACGGGCATGCTGAAAGATCGCGCCTACGGCATCCGGGAGACCCTGTTTCATGACCCCTACTACCAGCGCCATGTGCTGAGCCCACCGCGCCTGCTTGCCGTCGAGGGGCAAGGCCTGGGCTTGCGCCTGCGCTGCGAGACGCATTACGCGGTCTTCCGCACCAAGCCCGACGGCCCCAGCACGGTGTTCAACGTGGGCCGCTACCTCGACACCGTGGTGCGCAACGCCGACGGCCTGCGCTTCGCCGAGCGCCTGTGCATCTTCGACAGCGAGATGGTGCCCAATGCCATCATCTACCCGATCTGACACCGCTGCCCACCCGCCATGACCACCGCCCAAGCCGAGGCCCGCTGGACCGACCTGCTGGCCGCCGATGCGCTGGCGCCCGACGATGTGACCGCCATCGCCGGCCCGGCCGGCGAGATCGCGCTTTACAGCGTGGGCGGCCGGGTCTGGGCCACCGACAACCAGTGCAGCCATGGCCAGGCCCGGCTGTGCGAGGGCTTTCTGCTCGACCACGAGATCGAATGCCCGCTGCACCAGGGCCGCTTCGACGTGCGCAACGGCCAGCCCGCCTGCGCACCGGCAGCCACGCCGATTCGGTGTTACCCGGTCAAGGTCGAGGGCGGGCGGGTCTGGTTGCAGCTGGGGTGAGCGGGGTCGGCCATCAAGCCGGCGCCTGCGGGCCACGCTGCAACAGCAGCCGCGCCGCCCCGAAGGCCACCAGCAAGCCAGCCACCACCGCGACGATGCCCAGCACCTGCAGCGCCGACGGCACCTCACCCAGCACCGGGATGGCCAGCAGCGAGGCCGCTCCCGGCACCAGGGCCCCGAAGAAGGCGGCCTGGCCCGAACCCAGCAAGGCCGCCGCCCGGCTGTAGGCCAGCACCGCCACCAGGCCAGCGCCCAGGCCCTGGGCCAGCACCTGCATCACCAGCATCCCCGGCGTAGCGCGGGCCAGCCGGCCCAGGTCGGACCACAGCAGAAAGGCCGGCGCAAACATCACGAAGGCCAGCACCACCACCACCGCGGTCAGGCGCAGTGGGTCCACCTGCCAGTGCCGCGACAGCGCGCCGAAAAGCCCCCAGCAAGCGCCGGCGGCGGCAAACAGCCCGTCGCCCAACAGCGTGAGGTGGCTGCCCGGGTGCAGCAGGCTGTCACCACCGATGCAGGCCAGGCCGGCGGCCACG
>JAYUQJ010000193.1:0-4224 GCA_043756825.1 Betaproteobacteria bacterium
TGGGATTTGGCGGGGTGGCGGCGGTGGTACTGAACCGGCCCGGCGCAGCCCTGGGCAATGGCAGCCTGGGCGACCTGCTGGTCTTCGGCTCGGTGGTGACCTGGGTTGGCGGGGGCGTGCTGGTCCAGCGGCTGTCGCGGCAGTTCGATTCGGCGGTGGTCAGCGCGGTGGTGTTTGCCATCGGCACGGCCCTGCTGCTGGTGCATGTGGCGCTTGACAGCCGCCTGGTGCTGCCCGGCTTGTCGGTGTTCACCCCCGGCACCGTGGTGTTGTTGGTGGTGTCGGGCCTGCTGGCCAGTGCGCTGGGTTCACTGGTCTGGAACCGTGCCCTCACCACCCTGGGCGTGGCCCGCACCGCGCTCTATGCCTATTGGGTGCCGATCTTCGGTGTGGGCTTTGCGGTGGCGGTGCTGGGCGAACCCCTGACGGTCTGGCATGGCCTGGGACTGGCCGGCGTGCTGTCGGGCACCTGGCTGGGCACCCGCTCGCATTGATAGATTTCGATCATGTCCACTCAATACCCTTAAAGGCACCCGCTCGCCGTTGCAAGTGCTCGCCACAGCCCGCGCTGTGGCTGCGCTGGTGCGCCTGGCAGAAGCTGAAGAAAGGGCTCGACGAGGTGCGTCTTAATCCCCTCGTATTCGGGGCTGATCAGTAGCTGGCACGTTCGGATTCTTGCAGGACTGACAAGGGCTTGCGTGGGTGCCTGCCAATATTTTCCGGCTCGCTCAAGTCGAGGTCTGCGTTTGCCAGATCAGGCCTGCATCAGCGGCCGCGTCGGCAGGCTCGCCCCCCGGAGACATCAACAGCCGGGCGGCTTCGCGCGGGGCCAGTATCAGGCCCTCAGGCCAGGCCTGTCGGCCCAGCCGCCAGACCGGACAACTGGCCGGCAAGTGGTAGGCGCGCAGATCGTCTACCCGGGTGTCGATCAGCTGCTTCAGCCGGGCCAGGTGGTCAGTGATCACCACATCGTCGGCTTCAACGGTGAAGGCCGAGTATTGGGCCGGCAGGCCCAGCTTGCGCAGACAGCGGTGCACCCGACGCAGGCGCCGGGGAGCGCGGATGTCGTAGGCCACGAGCCAGGTTTTGACTTGATGGGTGCTCATTTCGGGCGCCTTTCAAATGGGTGTTGCGCTTACATCAGTTGTGCCCGCAGGCCATGTTCCAGGCTGCCGACGATGGCGCCCAGGCCCTGGTGCAGCCGGCTGCCATGTCGCTCGACGGTGGCGGCTGCCAGCCGCTCGGGGCTGGTGTGTTCAAACGCGATCGGCGGCACGTCGTGCAGGATGCAATGTAAGGTCCACTCCATCAGGTCGGCCAACAGCCGGACCAGATGCAGGCCCTCGGCGGCGAAGCAGATCAGCGCAGGATCACCCAGCAGGCCGTGCAGGCGCTCGGCCACCCATGCCGCATTGGCACCCTGCAGTGCCCGCAGCCAGGTGCCGGCAGCTTGGCCCAGCCGTTGGCGGTGCAGGTTGCAAAGGCGGGCCCGCACCGCGATCGGCGACAGGTCGGCGCTGGCCACGCCCAGTGCACGCAAAGTGTCAAGCATCTCGCGCCGGGCCTGGGTGCGCTGCCACTCACGCAGCAGGTCAGGGCCGTAGGGCAAGTCCAGCGCTTCGCGCAGCAGGCTGGCCAGGGTGGTCTCCCGGCGGCGCGGGCCAAAGCACCAGCCGACGGTTTGCCCGCCAGCATCGTGAAACACCACGGGCACGCCTGCCCGAAGGCAGGCCAGCAGCGCGGCGGTGGTCCAGCAGGCGTGGCTTGGGCTGATTACCCGCGCCAGCCGCTGCAGTGGAAACAGGCAACGGGCTCGGCCGGGCGCGCTGACATGCAGCGCCGGCCCGTCGTCCAGGGCCACCTGCCAATGCAGGCTGGCGTCCAGGTAGAGCGGTTTGATCATGGGTGGTCTCCGGCGCTTGGGGTGTTGCAAGGGTTTGCCTGGACTGGGGCAAGATCGGGCTTGGCGATCCCTCCCGCGCATTCACTGTCACCGTCACCGGTCCCGACATCGGTGGACCAGTCTTCGTCGGCCGGCAGCAGGGCCGCGCCAGCCAGCGTCCGGGCCAGCAACCGGGCGTGGCGGCGCAAGGCGGCGGCGCAGCGGCGCTGCAGCGGCACCACGGCCTGGTAGAAGTGGGCCCGGCCGGTTTTGCCCAGCAGGCAGGCGCCCATGCCATCGTTGCCAAAGTGCTCGGGCCGCAGATCGCGGCTGCGGAATTGCTGCCACACCCAGGCGTCGACGCGGGCACGCCAGGGCTCCACCAGATCGCAGGCCAGCGACGCCCGGCCAAACGCCGGGTTGTGCAAAAAGCCTACCATCGGGTCCAGCCCGGCGGCCCAGCAGGCTTGCTCGGCTTGCGCTTGCAGCAAGGTGTAGCCCAGCGACAAACACGCATTCACCGGATCGGGCGGCGGCCGGCGGCGTCGGGCATTGAAGCCCAGAGCCGGTGCAAACAATTGGGTGTAACCACGAAAGTACGCGGCCGCACCGGCGCCCTCCAACCCACGCAGGCTGGCGCGGTCAGTGGCCTGGGGCAGGCGGCTGATGGCGGTTTGCAAGGTGGCCTGGGCGTCGCCCATCGGCTTGCGCAGGTCAGGGCGTTCCAGCTCGGCCCGGTGCAACAGGCGCTGCTGGGCCGCCAGCTTGGCGCGTACCACGCTGCGGCACCAGACGGTGGCCCAGGCCTCATCATTCATGCGCTGGCATTGGGCAATGCGGACGCGCGCATCGTTGGCCGGTTTGCCCAGTAGGTGGGCCACCCGCTGGCCACCGCGCCCGCCCAGCGCCAGCAGGCCAATGCCGGCGTCGGCCAGTGCGGCGAGGGTTGCGCTGCTGAGTTGGGTATCAGCGCGCAGCACCACCCGGTCCAGCAGCGCGGCGGAAACGCTGCGCAGGCACTCGCCGTCGGTGCGCAGCTCGATCACGCTGTCACGCATCGTCAGCGATATGCCTTTGCGGTCGATGTAGAGGGTGCCCATGCGCTGCCTGCCGGGTTCAGAGGCTGAGAGGATTTCGAGCGTGACCGAGCAGCGCGTCAAAAGGCGCCCGATCTAGGCGCAAAGCACAGCCATAGCCCGGGCTATGGCGAGCATTTGCAACGACGAGCTGGCGCCTTTTGGCGTGATGAGCGGGCATGATCGAAAAACTCTCAGCCTCAGCCTTGGTAGAACAGTTCACCGTCGGCCGGCCACGCCCAGGGTGTGGACGGCGGCGCGTGGGTCGAGCCGGACCAGCACCACCCGGTCGGTTGTGGGGTCGATCAGGCGGCGCAATGTGGCCATGGCCTGCTGCAGTTCACCGGCCGTCAGCCAGCATTCGTACAGGGACTTCTGGCCACCGATGGCGTGGCCCTTGACGGCCTTCCGCGCATGCCGGCGGCGCAGCTGGCTGGCGATGTTGTAGCCGATGATGAAGAGGTGGAGCAGCATGGCCGGGTTGCCTGGGCTGGGTGGGGAAGAACCTCACTGTAGGCAGTGCTTGCGGATTTCGGCGCCAACGGCAAGCTTGCGGTGGGCAGGTGGGCAGGTGGGTCGGTATGCCGGCACCGACTGTGAGCAGTGCGGCGCTTGGTCTGGTGTATAAACTTGTTGAAACATCAGGAGTTGACCGTGTCCGACGCCATTCTCGATATCAAGCGCTGGGGCAACAACCTGGGTGTGCGCCTGCCGGCGGCGGTAGCCCGTGCGGCCCGGTTGACCGTCAACCAGCGGGTGCGCCTGACGGTTGAAGACGGCAGGGTGATCATCACGCCGCACGGCGACAAGCCGCTGTCGCTGGCCGACAAGCTGGCCTTGTTTGATCCGTCGGTGCATGGTGGTGAGGCCATGGCCACGCTGCCGGTGGGCCTTGAGGCCCGGTGATAGGCATGGCGACAACGCAGCGGCGCGCGGTGCGTGCGGGCAGTGCAGGTGCGGGCAGTGCAAGTGCGGGCAGTGCAAGTGTGGGCGGTGCAAGTGTGGGCGGTGCAAGTGCGGCAAAGGGCTGGGTGCCCGAGCGGCAAGAAGTCATCTGGATCGATTGCAAGCCGCAGGCAGGCGGCGAAATGCGTGATCTGCAACCGTTGCTGGTGTTGTCGCCGCGCGATTTCAATGCCCGCACCGGGCTGGTGATCGGCCTGCCGATGACCACAGCAGAGTACAACGCCGGCAATCCGTTTGCGCTGGACGCCGGTGTGGTGGCCGGTGTTGCGGGTGGTGTGGCACGGGGCCGCAAGGCCGGCA
>JAYUQJ010000194.1:0-12120 GCA_043756825.1 Betaproteobacteria bacterium
GCGCGCCTCGTCCATCGAGCCCGACACGTCCATCAGGCAGAACATCACCGCCTTGCTGGTGGGCACGGCCACCCGCACCCGGTTGCGGTAGCGCAGGTCTATCGGGTCGAGGAAAGGTATCCGGGCCAGGCGGCTGCGCAGCGCGGCGATCTGCAGCCTCAGCGGCTTGAGCTCGTCTTCGGCGGCCGCATCACCGGCCTGGGCAGCAGCCTGGGCAATGGCCAGCTGGGCCTCGAGGTCGGCCAGCTCGGCGCGTGATCCCGAGCCCAGTGCAATGCGACGGCCGATGGCACCGCGCAGCGAGCGCACCACATGCATGTTGTTGGGCGTGCCGTCGCTGGAGAAGCCGGCGCGGTGGGTCTTCCACTCGGGTGTCTCGGCCAGCTGGGTGCGCTCGAGATTGGGCAAGGCCAGGTCTTCGAAAAAGACCTGCATGAACTCTTCCTTGCTCAGCGCGAAGGTGAAGTCGTCCTCACCCTCGCCCTGGTCGCTGGCCTGGCCCTTGCCGGCGCCGCCGCCCTGGCCGCCTTGCGGGCGCTTGATGCGGTCGCCGCGCACATATTCCTGGTTGCCCGGGTGCACCATCTCGCGCTTGCCGCCAGGGCCATGGTGGAACACCGGCTCGCTCAGGTCCTTCTTGGGGATGCGCACTTCCTCCCCCTTCTCCAGGTCGCGGATGCCACGCCCGTCCACCGCGCGGCGCACTGCCTCGGTGATCTTGTCCTTGTAGCGCCGCATGAAGCGCTCACGGTTGCCGATGGACTTGTTCTTGCCGGCCAGCCGTCGGTCGATGATCTGTTGAAGCATTACTGCCCCCCCCCGATGCGCGGCAAGCGCGCCTCCCCCCCAGGGGGGCCGAGCCCGGACGAGGGGCAGTCCCTGCGGACTGACCCTCGCCTGCGAGGGCCAGCCGGCATGCTTGCCGGCTGGCGCCGCCAGTGGCCCGGCAAAGCCGGCTCCACGGCGGCCGCTTGGTCACACGTGGCGGCGTTCATCAGCTGCTCTTTCTGACCCGCAGGTACCACTCGCAGAGCAGGCGCACCTGCTTGGACGTATAGCCCTTGGCCACCATGCGGGTGACGAAATCCTCGTGCTTCTTGGCCTCGTCGGCGCTGGCCTTGGCATTGAAGCTGATCACCGGCAGCAACTCTTCGGTATTGCTGAACATCTTCTTCTCGATCACCGTGCGCAGCTTCTCGTAACTGGTCCACACCGGGTTGTTGCCCTGGTTGTTGGCGCGCGCCCGCAGCACGAAGTTGACGATCTCGTTGCGGAAGTCTTTCGGGTTGGCGATGCCGGCCGGCTTCTCGATCTTCTCGAGTTCGGCGTTCAGCGCGCCGCGGTCAAAGACCTCGCCGGTGTCGGTGTCGCGGTACTCGTGGTCCTGGATCCAGTAATCGGCATAGGTGACATAGCGATCGAAGATGTTCTGGCCGTATTCGCTGTAGCTCTCGAGGTAGGCGGTCTGGATCTCCTTGCCGATGAACTCGGCATAGCGCGGCGCCAGCTGCTCCTTGATGAAGCCGGTGTACTTCTGCTCCAGTTCGGGCGCGAACTGCTCGCGCTGGATCTGCTGCTCCAGCACATACATCAGGTGCACCGGGTTGGCTGCCACCTCGGCCGAGTCAAAGTTGAAGACCTTGGACAGGATCTTGTAGGCGAAGCGGGTGCTGATGCCGCTCATGCCCTCGTCCACACCGGCGTAATCGCGGTACTCCTGGTAGCTCTTGGCGCGCGGGTCGGTGTCCTTCAAGTTGTCGCCGTCGTAGACCTGCATCTTGGAATACAGCGACGAGTTCTCGGGCTCCTTCAGGCGCGTGAGGATGGCGAACTGGCTCATCATCTTCAGCGTGCCGGGGGCGCACTTGGCCTGGCCCAGGCTGCTGCTGTTGATCAGCTTTTCGTAGATGTGCACCTCCTCGCTGACGCGCAGGCAGTAGGGCACCTTGACGATGTAGATCCGGTCGAGGAAGGCCTCGTTGTTCTTGTTGTTGCGAAAGGCCTTCCACTCGCTCTCGTTGCTGTGGGCCAGCACCACACCGTCGAAGGGAATGGCGCCAAAACCTTCCGTGCCCTTGAAGTTGCCTTCCTGGGTGGCGGTCAGCAGCGGGTGCAGCACCTTGATCGGGGCCTTGAACATCTCCACGAACTCCAGCAAACCCTGGTTGGCCAGGCACAGGCCCCCCGAGAAGCTGTAGGCATCGGGGTCGTCCTGGGCATAGCTCTCGAGCTTGCGGATATCGACCTTGCCCACCAGGCTGGAAATGTCCTGGTTGTTCTCGTCACCCGGCTCGGTCTTGCTGATGCCCACCTGCTTGAGCACACTGGGGTGGCGCTTGACCACCTTGAACTTCCGGATGTCGCCGCCGTACTCGTCCAGGCGCTTGACCGCCCAGGGGCTGAGGATGCGGTTGAGGTAGCGGCGCGGGATGCCATATTCGCTCTCGAGGATGGCACCGTCCTCGGCCACATCGAACAAGCCCAGCGGCGACTCGTTCACCGGCGAGCCCTTGATCGCGTAGAAGGGCACCTCCTGCATCAGCGCCTTCAGGCGCTCGGCGATCGAACTTTTGCCACCGCCTACCGGGCCCAGCAGGTAGAGGATTTGCTTGCGCTCCTCCAAGCCCTGGGCGGCATGGCGGAAGTAGGACACCACCTGCTCGATGGCGTCTTCCATGCCGTAGAACTCGGCAAACGCCGGATAGCGCTTGATGACCTTGTTGGCGAATATGCGCGACAGCCGCAGGTCATTGCGGGTGTCCACCATCTGCGGCTCGCCGATGGCCTTGAGCATGCGCTCGGCGGCCGAGGCATAGGCCAGGGGATTGCGTTTGCACTCGGCGAGGTAGTCTTCGAGAGACATCTCCTCTTCACGGGTGCGTTCGTAACGGGCTGCAAAACTGCTGATGACGTCCATGAGGACCTCCGTGGTTGGACACAGCGCTCGGGGGGCCGGTGGGGGCCTGTCCGGGCGGCGGGGAAGTTCTGATGGAGTCCCGGCTTCACGGGCCCGGGCTCCATCAGAGCTTTCCGGTCAGCATGGTTGCTTCCTGGAATTACTTGGTCTCCAGCTTCGTCGATCGGCTCGCGAGCCACTCGCTGAAAATGAGGGTTGTAGACCGTCCATCTGTACCACTGCGCGGCCTGCCTGTCGAAGCTTGAGCAAGCCCTGCGCCAGCCCTTCTGCAGATACTCCAACATTGCACGCTTGTCATTCAACGCGCCAATTCAGTTGCCGACTGACAATCCCGCACTGGGTTGGAGCAAAGTCCTGCAAGATTGTTCAAATCATGCGCCTACCGGGGCTCAGAGCGCTTTTCGCAGCCTCGATCGTGCATGTTGGTGTGACCCACTGCGCGTCCGCTTGCGGGTCACCCACTTGTTCGCGGGGGTGATGCAGTACACAGCCCGATCAGCCGGCGGCGGTGGGCCCGCTTGCAGGTGCAAGTCATCCGATACCGCACGGGTCTGCAGTGCCGGGCCCGGCTGCACACCGCTTTTGCGGATTGCTGAGCTTTGGTCCCAGTTCGGTGCCGATGCGATCATCGGCGCAGCGGCTGCCCTGTTGGCATCGCCACCGCCGGAGCCCGCCATGCGCCTGATCGATGCCGCCGCCACCCGGGCTGCGCTGCCCTTTGACCGATTGATCCCGGCGCTGCAGGCCTTGTTTGCCGCCGGCTGCCAGGTGCCGCTGCGCCATACCCATGTGCTGCAAACGGGCCAGCACGCCGCCGTCACCTCGCTGCTGATGCCCGCCTGGACCTCGGCCGATAGCCAGCCCGGCTTTTACGGCGTCAAGATCGTCAACATCGCACCGGGCAATGCGGCACGCGGCCTGCCGGGCCTGCATGCCAGCTACCTGCTGCACGATGCGGCCTCAGGCGTGCCGCTGGCGCTGATCGATGGCGACCAAATCACCGCCCGGCGCACTGCAGCAGCATCGGCCCTGGCGGCGCAGTTTCTGGCCCGCAGCGATGCCAGCCACCTGTTGGTGTTGGGGGCCGGGCGGGTGGCGGCGCTGCTGCCCGAAGCCTACCGGGCGGTGCGCGACATCCGCCGCATCTCGGTCTGGTCGCGACAGCCGGCGGCGGCCCGCGCACTGGCGCTGCAGTGGCAGTCCCGGGGCTGGCCAGCCCAGGCCGCCGCAGACCTGCCTGCCGCGGTGGCGCAGGCCGACATCGTCAGCTGCGCCACCCTGGCCACCACACCGGTCGTGCTGGGCCAATGGCTGCAGCCCGGCAGCCACCTCGACCTGATCGGCGGTTTCACCCCGGCGATGCGCGAGGCCGATGACGACTGCTTCAAGGGCGCGGCCTTGTTCATCGACACCGACGAGGCCTTGGCCAAGGCGGGCGATCTGCTGGCGCCGATGAGCCGGGGCGTGCTGGCCGCCGCCGACGTGCAGGCGCGCCTGGCCGACCTGTGCCGTGGCCAGCACCCGGGCCGCCGCAGCGCTGCGGAGCGCACGGTGTTCAAGTCGGTCGGCACCGCGCTGGAAGACCTGGCCGCCGCCATGCTGGCCTGGCAGGCCGGGTAGGCGCGCGGGTGCCAGGCCGGGCAGGCGCTTTCCGGCTTCGCCGCGGTGCGACTTTGCCAGGCCGGGCCGGGCCGGGCCGGCGAGTTTTGGCACAGCGCGCGGGCAGGGTCGACAGATCCTCAAGCGGGTCGCAGCACCTGCGCCACGATCTGCAGCAGGCGATCGCGCACTGCGGGCAGCGGGATGTGCTGGTCCACCAGCCATTGCTGCATCACCCCGCGCATCGCGCCCAGCAGGATCACGGCAGTCAGCGCCGGGTCGGTGCCGGCGGCAATATCGCCCTGCGCGATGCCGCTGCGGATGTGCTGCTCGAACCAGGCCAACGCGCTGCGGTTGTAGGCCGCCACCTCGGTGCGCAAGCTGTCGCCGGGCGCGGCGGCTGTGGCCGGCGGCGCCATGCAGACCTCGCTCATCATCACCATCAGGGCGCGGGTGGCGGTCCAGGCGCCGCCGCGGCGCGAAAAGTAGAAGTGGATGTTGCCCAGGATGGCCGCCAGGCCCGGTGCCGGCTGCTGGCCGCGCGCTCTTTGCTCACCGAAACGCTCGCCGATGTAGCCAGCCAGCGCATGCACCAGCCCCGCCTTGCTGCCAAAACGGTGGGCCGGCAGGCCGCGGCTGTAACCGGCCGCCTGGCCCACCTGGGCCAGGGTCATGCGCACCGTGCCGCGCTGGGCCACCATGGCCAGGGCCGCGTCGAGCATGCGGCGCTCGGATTCTTCGCGACGCTGCGCATGGCTGCGGCGCGGCGGGCGGGCAGCCACGGGGTCGACGCCCGCCGCTGCAACGGTGGCGGAGGCGGGCGGCGCAGCGCGCATGGCCATCGGCCTGCGCTTACTCGGCCTTGATGCCGGCGGCTTCGGCTACCTTCTTGAAGCGTTGGAACTCACGCAGCTGAAACTCACCCATCTCCTTGGGCCCCATCAACAGCGCGGTGGACGGCAAGGACGCCTGGTAGGCACGGCCGGCCTCGGACGTCATGGCCTTGTGCAGCGCCGCTGCCAGCTTCTCGACAATGTCGTCGGGCGTCTCGGCACGCATGAAGAAGGCCGACCAGACGCCGGTCTCGAACTCGGGGTAACCGCTCTCTTTCATGGTCGGGATGTCGGGGTACTTCGGGTCGCGCTGGGCGGCGGTGATCGCCAGCACACGCACGCGTCCGC
Organism: Betaproteobacteria bacterium; assembly: GCA_043756825.1. GTDB lineage: Bacteria > Pseudomonadota > Gammaproteobacteria > Burkholderiales > Burkholderiaceae_C > Pseudaquabacterium. The sequence continues at coordinate 5,698 of JAYUQJ010000194.1, forward strand.
CCTTCATCAGCTCGGTGGTGCCGGTAAAGTCGATTACGCCGACCTCCAACTGGCTGCCCACCACGTCGGTCATCATCTGCGCGCCGCCCTTGTAGGGGATATGGTCCACCGGCAGGCCGGTGCTGCTGCCCAGCCAGGCCGCCACCAGCTGGTAGCCGGCCGAGTAATTGCCCAGTTGCAGCGGCTTTTTGCTGCTGCGGGCGGCGGTCACCAGATCCGCAATGGATTTGTAGGGCGAGTCGGCCTTGACCGCAAACGCCACCGGGCTGATGGCAACACCGTAAAGCGGACGCAGATGCTTGAAGGGATCGTAGGGCAGGTCCTTGATGGTGATGGCGTTGACCACCGCCGGTGAGTTGCTGCCCATCAGGATGGTGTGGCCATCGGCCGGCGCGGCGCGCACCGCCTGCACCGCCACCACCCCGCTGCCGCCGGGGCGGTTCTCCACCACCACCTGCTGGCCCAGCAGCTTGCCCAGCGCCTCGCCGTAATAGCGCGACGATGAGTCGGCGCCGCTGCCGGCGGTGAAGGGCACCAGGATGCGGATCGGCCTGCTGGGAAAGCCGGCCGCCGTCTGCGCGGCAGCGGGCAACACAGCCGTCCCCAGCGCAGCGGTGATCAAGCTGCGGCGCGACAGGTGGGCATTCGGGTGGTTCATCGGAGGTCTCCTGATGGGGTTGGACTGGGCCCGTGGATGACCCCGCTGCGCAGCAGGGCCTGGATCTCGTCTTCGCCGAAGCCGGCTTCGCGCAGCAGCTCCTCGCTGTGCTCACCCAATAGCGGCGCCGGCAAGGCCAGTTCGGCCGGCGTGCGGCTGAACAGGGTGGCCGGGCGCACGCTGAGCATCTCGCCTTGGCTGGGATGCTGGCTGCGCTGGAACATCCCCACCGCCTGCAGGTGCGGGTGTTGGGGCAGCTCGTCGATGCGCCAGATGCGGGTGGCGGGGATGTCGAGCTCGGCGCACAGCGCCAGCAGGGCGTCGGTGCGGAGCGTGCGGGTCAGCGCGGCCATGTCGGCGTACAGATCCTTCACGCGGGCATTGCGGGCGTGGCGGTCGTCGACCGCGTATTTCTCGCTCAGGTCATCGCGCCCCAGGCGGTGGAAGAAGCCGCGCCAATGCTCGCCGGTGTAGGGCAGCATCGCCACATGGCCGTCCAGCGTGGGCGCGGGCTGGCGGCCGCCGGCCAGCAGGCGGGCATAGCCTGCCGGGGCGGTGGGCGGCTCGAAGCTCAGACCGCCCAGGTGCTCGGCCAGCGTGAAGGCCACCATGGTCTCGAACATCGGCACCTCCACCACCTGGCCCAGGCCGCTGCGGCTGCGCTCGAACAGCGCAGCCAGCACCGCGTTGGCCAGCGCCATGCCGGTGGTCTTGTCGGCAATCAGCGAGGGGATGTAGTCGGGCCGGCCGTCCGGGTGCAGGGTGCCCACCAGGCCGGCCAGGCCGCAGGCGGCCTGGATCACGTCGTCGAAGGCGGGCTTGCCGGCGTCCGGCCCGTTCTCGCCAAAACCGGTGGCCACGCAGTAGATCAACCGCGGGTGGATTGCGGCGCAAGCCGCCGGGCCCAGGCCCAGGCGATCGGCCGCAGCGGTGCGCATGTTGTGCACCAGCACGTCCACCGTGGGCAGCAGGCGCAGCAGCGCAGCCAGGCCGTCCGGGTGCTTCAAATCGATCGCCAGACTGCGCTTGTTGCGGTTGATGGCCAGAAAGATGCTGCTCATGCCGCGCTGGCGCGATATGCCGTTGGCACGCATCAGGTCGCCCTCGGGCGGCTCGAGCTTGATCACGTCGGCGCCGTAGTCGCCCAGGATCTGGGTCGCCAGGGGGCCCAGCACCACCGCAGTCAGGTCGAGCACGCGCACGCCGGACAACGGACCTGTGCGCAGCGGCGCGCCCTGGGCGCGCGGGGTGTCAGCGGGTGGCGCGATGGATGCGGGTGGCATGGGTGGGCGGCGCGGCGGGCAGCTTGGAAGCTAGCACATTTACTTGTTGCTCAGCAAGCAATTTGGCCCCAGAATGAACCCGACCCTGCAAGCCCGGCCGGCACTGCCGTGCGGCTGGCGGGCGGGGCCGCCCACCCGGAGACCCGCGATGCACGGCCTGTTGATCGACCCCGGCAGCTTGCCGCCCGAATGCGCTGCGCTGCGCGCCGAGGTGCGCGCCTTCCTGGCCGAGGCCATGGTGCATATCCCGCCGGTGCGCCGCAACCGCAATTGGTCGGGCGCCAGCGCCGACTTCAGCCGCCAGATGGGCGAGCGCGGCTGGATCGGCATGACCTGGCCCCGGCGCTATGGCGGCCACGAGCGCAGCATGCTCGAGCGCTACGTGGTGCTCGAGGAGATGCTGGCCGCCGGTGCCCCGGTGGGTGCGCACTGGGTGGCCGACCGGCAGAGCGGCCCGCTGCTGATGCGCTATGCGCCCGCCACGCTGGCACCGCAGATCGTGCCGCGCATCGCGCGCGGCGAGTGCTTCTTCTGCATCGGCATGAGCGAGCCCGATTCGGGGTCGGATCTGGCATCGATCCGCACCAAGGCGGTCCACACGCCGCAGGGCTGGGTGATCAACGGCCGCAAGGTGTGGACCTCGGGCGCCCACCGCGCCCACTACATGATCGCGCTGGTGCGCACCGGTGAGCGTGGCGAGAACCGCCATGGCGGCATGTCGCAGTTCCTGGTCGACATGCAGACCCCCGGTCTGACGGTGCGGCCCATCCTCAACCAGTTGGGTGAGCATGATTTCAACGAGGTCACCTTCGACGACGTGACCGTGCCGCACGACTGCCTGATCGGCGAGGAGGGTGGCGGCTGGGCCCAGGTAGGGGCCGAGCTGGCCTTCGAGCGCAGCGGCCCCGAGCGCTACCTCAGCAGCACCCAGTTGCTGCTGGAGATGCTGGCTTCAGCCGACCCCGACGACGAGCGCCAGGCGGTGGCCCTGGGCCGCATCGTGGCGCAATACGGCACGCTGCGCCAGATGTCGCTGGGCGTGGCCGGCATGCTGTCGCGCGGCGAGAACCCGGCACTGGCCGCAGCCCTGGTCAAGGACCAGGGCGCGCTGGTCGAGCAGGCCATGCCCGACATCGCGCACGACCTGTTCGGCGGCCAGGTCGCGCCCGACAGCACCCTGGCCCAGGCCATGCGCTACGCCACGCTGGCGGTGCCGTCCTTCAGCCTGCGCGGCGGCACCCGCGAGATCATGCGCGGCATGATCGCCAAGGGATTGGACCTGCGATGAACCACCCGACGAGACCGGCCATGGACGAGGCGGCACCGGCCGCCGACCGGATGATCGAAGACAGCGTGGCGCGCCTGTTCGGCAGCCGGGTCGACAAGGCCCAGCGCGAGCGGGCCGAGGCCGGTGAACTGGACGCCACACTGTGGCAGCAGGTGGCCGACAGCGGATTCCCGCTGTTGCTGGCCACCGAGGCCTGCGGCGGCCTGGGCCAGGGCTGGGCCGCCGCTTACCCGGTGCTGCGCGGCCTGGGCGCCTGGCAGGTGCCGCTGCCGCTGGCCGAGACGATGGTGGCGGCACAACTGCTGTCGCTGGCCGGCCTGCCCTTGCCCGACGGGCCGCTGACGCTGGTCGAGGCGGCCCGTTGCCCTGGGCTGCAGGTGCGCACCGAGGGCCAGGGCGTTTGCCTTACCGGCACCGTGCACGGCCTGCCCTGGGCCCGCCATGCCAAGGGCGCGGTGGTATCGCTGACTGCGTCCAGCCCGGGCGGCCCGGCCCGCCTGGCCTGGCTGGATCTGGCAGCCGGCGCCAGCGTGACGGTCCAGCCGCAGACCGACACCGCCGGCCTGCCCGCCGACACCTTGTTGCTGCGCGAGGCCCATTGCCCGCAGGTGGCGGTGCTGCCCCTGGCGCTGATCGAGCCGGTGTGGACGCTGGGCGCGCTGGCGCGGTCAATCATGATGGTGGGTGCACTGGAGTGGGTACTAGGCCAGACCGTGACCTATGCCGGCGACCGGGTGCAGTTCGGCAAACCCATCGGCAAGAACCAGGTGATCCAGCAGAACCTGGCCTTGCTGGCCGGCGATGTGGCAGCCGCGCGCATGGCCGCGCTGGTGGCCGCCAAGCAGGCGCCAGGCGCCGACCAGCCCGACGCCGACCCGGCCGCCGCGTTGTTCGGTATCGCAGTGGCCAAGGTGCGTTGCGGCGAGGCCGCCACCCGCGCCACCGGCATCGCCCACCAGGTGCATGGCGCGATCGGCTTCACCCAAGAGCATGCCCTGCACTTCGCCACCCGCCGGCTGTGGGCCTGGCGCGAGCAGTTTGGCACTGATGCGCAGTGGGCCGCCCGGCTGGGGCGCGCCGCCATCCAGGCCGGCGCCGATGGTTTCTGGCCCGCACTCAGCCAACAGCAGTTCAGCGCCTTGCGCTGAGCCTGTGATTCCTCCACCTGAGACCAAAAATGACCGACCAACAAGCCGACGTGACCATCAGCTTCGAGGGCAGCGTGGCCACGGTGGAGATCTGCCGCCCACCGCACAACTTCTTCGACATCCCGCTGATCCAGCACCTGGCCGATGCCTTCGAGGATCTCGAAGCCAACCGCCGCTGCCATGCCATCGTGCTGGCGGCCCAGGGCACGTCCTTCTGCGCCGGCGCCAATTTCGTCAAGCGGCCGGCGGCAGGCGATGCCCATGCCGGGGCCGGCCCGGCCGAGCCGCTGCAGGTCTCGCGCGACGCCACGCCCGCGCACCGCAGCCCGCGCGCCGTCAACCCGCTGTACGGCGAGGCGATCCGGATGTTCTCGTGCAGCAAGCCGGTGGTGGCCGCAGTGCAGGGCCCGGCCATTGGCGGCGGGCTGGGCCTGGCGCTGGTGGCCGACTTCCGCGTCACCTGCGCCGAGGCGCGTTTCTCGGCCAATTTCAATCGGCTGGGCTTTCACCCCGGCTTCGGCTTGTCGGTCACGCTGCCGCGCCTGGTGGGGCTGCAGCAGGCCTCGCTGCTGTTCTACACCGGCCGGCGCATCAGCGGCACCGAGGCCCACGCCATCGGCCTGGCCGATGTGCTGGTGCCGCAAGACCAGGTGCGCAGCGCGGCGGCCACGCTGGCCCGCGAGATCGCGGTGTCGGCGCCGCTGGCAGTGCAGAGCACCCGCGCCACCCTGCGCACCGGCCTGGTCGAGCAGATCCGCAACGCAGTGGCACGCGAAAGCGTCGAGCAGAACTGGCAATTCAACACCGCCGATTTCCGCGAGGGCGTGGCGGCGATGGCGGCGCGGCGCGAGCCGCGCTTCTCCGGCGAGTAGCCCCGCGCAGCACCATGTTCGAACCCGGGCTGCTGGCGCGCAAGCGCATCCTGGTCACCGGCGGCGGCACCGGCCTGGGTGCGGCGATGGCCGCACGCTTCGGCGCGCTCGGGGCATCCCTGGTGCTCTGGGGTCGGCGCGCGGCAGTGCTGGAGGCCAGCGCCGCGCGCCTGCGCGCTGACGGCATCACGGTGGCCACCCAGGCCTGCGACGTGCGTGACGCGGCTGCGGTCGACGCCGCGCTGCAGGTGGCCTGGGACGAGGCGCCCGTGGACGTGTTGGTCAACAACGCCGCCGCCAGCTTCATCGCCGAGACCGAGCAGCTGACGCCGCGCGCGGCGGATGCCATCCTGGCCACCACCCTGCACGGTGCGATGTACTGCACGCTGGCGCTGGGTCGGCGCAGCATCGCCGCCGGCCGGCCCGGCGTGGTGCTCAGCATCCTGTCCACCTCCACCCTCACCGGCCGGGCCTTCACGGTGCCGTCGGCGATGGCCAAGGCCGGCCTGCTGGCAATGACCCGCAGCCTGGCGGTGGAGTGGGGCCCCAAGCGCATCCGCTGCGTGGCCATCGCGCCCGGACCCTTCCCCACTGCGGGGTCGGACCAGCAGCTCAACCCGGGCTTGCGCGGTGCGTCCACCACCCGCGCGCCCGGCAATCCTTTGGGTCGGGTGGGCCACCCGCAAGAGCTGGCCGACTTGGCCGCCTACCTGATATCCGACCATGCCGGCTTCATCAATGGTGAAATGGTGGTGATCGATGGCGGCCTGCACCTGCGCAGCTCGGGCGCCGAGGACCTGCTGCAGTGGTCACCGGCGCAATGGGCGCAATTGCGGGCGTCGCGCCAGTCGTCGTCAGCCTGAGCGATCCGCCGGGCACCCTGCGACGCACGCGTCGCCCGTCATCGCATCCGGGTGCAAAGCACGCCGCCTGGCCCGGCGAGCAGATCCCCCCCAGCCACAGAACACGCCCTGCGGCGGCTCGATTCACTGGCGCAAACACGGCGTCGTGCCACTGTGGCGCGATCGCGCCTCAAGCCACGGCCTTGCATACAAGCGCAATGGTGAACTGCGGGCGAATCCGATGACATGGCCCGGCTGGAGCAGCCGATCCGCACCGCAAAAGGACACTTTCGCAACTCGACGCTGCCATTCTCGACGGGCAGAACACGGGT
>JAYUQJ010000195.1:0-4206 GCA_043756825.1 Betaproteobacteria bacterium
CGTGGCGATGTCAACCACCGCCGCCGGCTTGAAGCGCTCGACATAGGTCAGCGCGTCGCACAGCACCAGCCGGCCCTCGGCATCGGTGTTGAGCACCTCAATGGTCTGCCCCGACAGGCTGGTGACCACGTCGCCGGGCTTCAGCGCCTTGCCGCTGGGCATGTTTTCGGCCGCGGCGATGACGCCGATCAGGTTGACGGCGGGCTTGAGCCGGGCCACCGCGCACATCGTGCCGATGACGCTGGCCGCGCCACCCATGTCGAACTTCATCTCGTCCATCTCGGCGCCGGGCTTCAGCGAGATGCCACCCGAGTCGAAGGTGATGCCCTTGCCCACCAGCACCAGCGGCGCCTGCGATTTGGCCGCGCCGTGGTAGTGCATGACGATGAAGCGCGGCGGTTCATCAGAGCCTTGCGCCACCGACAGGAAGCTGCCCATGCCCAGCGCCTCGATGTCTTTGCGGTCCAGCACCTCAACCTTCAGACCCTCGGCCTTGCCGAGCTTGCGGGCCTCGGCGGCCAGCATCGTGGGCGTGCAGTGGTTGCCCGGGCGGTTGCCCAGTTCACGCGCCAGCGTGACGCCCTCGACGATCGCCGCGCCGCGCGCCAGCCCGTCACCGGCTGCCTTGGCCGCGGTCTTGTCGGCCACCAGCAGCGTGAGCTTGGCCAGTTGGGGCGCCGCGGGCGCGCTGGGCTTGGTGCTGCGGTAGACGTAGACCACCTCGCCCACCGCCGACGCCAGGGCCTCGGCCTGCGCGGCGATCGAGACGGCGACCTTGGCGTCAACGCCAGCGATCTGCACCGCCAAGTGCTTGACACCCAGACTCTTGAGGGTGCCCAGCGCCGCTGTGGCGGCCGTCTTGATGGACTTGGCACTGCCGTCGTGGCACGCCGCCACCAGCACGCGCGGCGACTTCACCCCCGCCACCCGGCGCAGGTAGGCCTGCTTGCCCGGCTTGAGCGCAAAGTCGCCCTGCTCGATCACTTCGTTCACCGCGGTGCTCAGCGGCTCGTCCAGGCCGGCGGGCACGGTTTCACCGACCAGCAACAACAGCAGCGCATCGGCGCCCAGTCGGCTGGTGGCTCCCGGGCTGATGGCTTGGGTACGGAAGTCCATAATTGGCTCGCTTTCAACAGAGCCAAAGATGTTATTCGATACAACGGTGCGCCGAGAACTGGCCCGCAGTTTCGGCGCGACCCTGGTGGTCATCCTCACGATCGTGATCACGATGATGCTGATCCGCACGCTGGGCCTGGCCGCTGGCGGCTCGGTGAACCCTCAGGACGTGGTGCTGGTGCTGGGTTACTTTGCGCTGGGCCACCTGCCGACCATGCTGAGCCTGAGCCTGTTCATAGCCGTGGTGGTCACACTGGGGCGCATGTACCGCGACAGCGAAATGACGGTCTGGTTCGCCAGTGGCTTGGGCCTGGGCCGTTTCGTGCGTCCGGTGCTGGGCATGGCCTGGCCGGTGCTGGTGGTCGTGGCTGCGCTGCTGCTGTTCGTCTGGCCCTGGGGCAACCGCAGCAGCGACGAGCTGCGCGCCCGCTATGAACAGCGCTCCGACCTGTCCCGGGTGGCGCCCGGTGTGTTCCAGACCTCGCGTGACGGCAGCCGCGTGTACTTCGTCGATCGCGCCAGCCAGGCCGGCGCCGAGGCCCACAACGTGTTCGTGCTGACGCGCCAGCCACCGGTGGAATCGGTGGTGTCGGCGCGCAGCGGCCAGTTGCTGGCCGAAGGCCCCGATCGTGTGCTGCAGCTCGACGACGGCCAACACAACGAGGTCGACAGCAGGACCGGCATCCGCACGCTCAGCAGCTTTGAGCGCTACCGGGTCGTGGTGGGCGAGACGGCGGTGCGCAACGCCGAGGCGGCATCGCCACGCACGCTGGACACGCTGGTGCTGGTGCAGCAGCCCACGCCGCGCAACCAGGCCGAACTGGCGTGGCGTTTCGGCCTGTTGCTGGCCGGCGCCAACCTGATCCTGCTGGGCATTGGCCTGTCCGCCGCCCAGCCCCGTCGCGCGAGCAACTGGAACCTGCTGATCGCGCTGCTGTCCTTCGTTGTTTACTTCAACCTGATCAACCTGTCGAAGGCCTGGATCGCCGGCGGCCGCTACGGCATGACGCCGACCATGCTGGGGCTGCACGGCACCGCGTTGGTGCTGGGGATTGGGCTGATCTGGTGGCGCGATCATGCGGCAGTGTGGCAGCCGTTCGGTGCACACCGGGCCAGGCGCCAGGCCGCCGCACTGCCGGCCCACCTCGCGTCGCGCGATCATCAAACCAGCCCGTCGGCCGAGGGATCGCCATGAAGACCGTGCGGCGGCTGCTCTACCGCGACATCGTCTGGTCGGTGGTGTTCGTTGCCATCGCGTTCCTGAGCCTGTTCTTCTTCATCGACTTCGTCGACGATCTCGAAAACGTGGGGCGCGGCGGCTACACGCTGGGCTTGGTCGCCTTGCGCGCCGTCATGGAGGTGCCGGGCCACTTCTACGAGCTCTTCCCCATCGCGGTGTTGATCGGCACCATCTACGCCATGGCCCGGCTGGCGCAATCGTCCGAGTTCACGATCCTGCGCACCGCCGGCCTGGGACCGGGGCGTGCCTTGCGGCTGCTGGCCTTGCCCGGGCTGGTGTTTGCGCTGATCACCTTCGTCGTCGGCGACTACGTGGCACCCCTGTCCGAACGCCAGGCCTTGGCGCTGAAAGCCGGTGCACGGGGCGGTGTATCGCTGGGCAGCGGCGGCGCCTGGTTGAAAGAGCGGCGCGCCGGCGCGGACGGCGAACGCAGCATCTCGGTCAATGTCACCGCCACCGGCGCCAGGGGCGAACTGCTGGGCGTGCGCATCTTCGAGTTCGACACCGAAGGGCGCCTGCGCACGCGACTGGAAGCCGCTTCGGGCCGGGTGCTCACCAACGGCAGCTGGCAGTTGCGCGAGGTACAGCGCACCGACTGGCCCACGCCCGAGGCCGCCAGCCAGGGCAGCCCGCTGAAACTGCAGTCGCTGGCCGAACTGGCCTGGCCCAGCACGCTGGACACCAGCGTCGTCGCCGCCGCGCTGCTGCCGGTGGGCGTGATGTCCACCGTCGACTTGTGGCGCTACGCCAACCACCTCAATGTCCAGGATCAGGCCGTGCAGCGCTACGAGATCCAGTTCTGGAAGAAGGCGCTGTACCCGCTGGCCTGCGTGGTGATGGTGGCGCTGGCGCTGCCTTTCGCCTACCTGCACGCCCGAGCCGGTGGCGTCAGCTACAAGGTGTTCGGCGGCATCATGCTGGGCATCAGCTTCGTGCTGCTGAACAATGCCAGCGGCCACCTGGGCATGCTGCGCCAGTGGACACCCTGGTTGGTCGCCGCCGCGCCCAGCGGGCTGTACTTGCTGATTTCAATGGGCGCTTTTGCCTGGCTGGTTCGATACCGATGAGTGACGCGATGAGCGACAAACCCCCGCAAGACCCGGCCCGTGGCCTGCTGCTGTTCGCCCACGGCGCGCGCGACCCGCAATGGGCGCTGCCGTTCGAAGCGGTGGCCCAGCGCTGCCGTGCCGAGCGTGGTGCCGACCGCGTGGCACTGGCCTTTCTCGAATTCATGACGCCTGACCTGGTCGCCGCCGGCACTGCCCTGGTGGCCGCGGGCTGCAGCTCGGTCGACGTGGTGCCCTTGTTCCTGGGCGCCGGCGGTCATGTGCGCAAAGACATCCCGGTGCTGATGGCCCGGCTGCAGGCCGAGCATCCCGCAGTGACCTTCGCGTTGCGCCCAGCCGTCGGCGAGGCCCCGGCCTTGATCGCCACGATGGCGTCCGTGGCCTTGTCGGCATCGGCAACCGAGGTGGCCGTGCGATGACCGGCCCTCACGCCCACCTCGTCTGCGGCCCGCTGCAGCGGCGCTCAGCGCCCTTCGGGCGACCGTGAGCGCACCGAGATGAACCTGCACCAGTTCCGCTTCGTCCAGGAGGCCGTGCGGCGCGGCCTGAACCTGACCGAGACCGCCAAGGCGCTGCACACGTCGCAGCCCGGGGTCAGCAAGGCGATCCTGGAACTCGAGGAAGAACTCGGCATCGACATCTTCGCGCGGCACGGCAAGCGGCTGCGCCGCATCACCGAACCGGGCGAGCAGGTGCTGAAATCGGTCGAGATCATCCTGCGCGAGATCGGCAACTTGAAGCGCATCGGCGAGGAGTTCAGCAAGCAGGACGCCGGGCGGCTGT
>JAYUQJ010000196.1:0-4203 GCA_043756825.1 Betaproteobacteria bacterium
GAAAGTCGCCGGTGCCGCGCCGTCGGGATCGCTTGCGCCATCGACCACGACTCCCGCCACCCCGCGCGCCTGCGCCAGGGTGGACATGTCGCGACCCCACACGGACACGTCGGCACGGCCTCGATTGTCCAGCGCCAGCACATACCTGGCAGGCACATCGTGCAGGTAGTCGAGCAGGTTGCCATTGGGGGTACGGGCGTCCGGTGTGCCACAGGGCATGAACTGCACCGTGAATGCCCGGCCACAAAAGGCCGCAGATGGGCCGCTTCTGACGGGCAAGCCTTCGCAGGCCCCTTGGATGCCGAGCTTTTGGAGGACATCGAGGACCTGCGCCGGGGTATGGCGGGCGAGGGCATCGACGGGCGACGCATGGTGGGGGAGGGACATGGCGGGGAATTTCCTGTGGGTTGCAGATCAGCCCGGGGCAGTCGAGAACAATTCGTGCCACGCGGCCAGGATGTCGGCCATTTCCCCGGCGGGTAGCGCGCCGAGTACGGACGCCCTGATGGCGCCGCGCAGGTGCGAGAGTTCGGAAAACCCGGCCACCGTGGTGCTGATCCGGGGATCGGTGATATTGAACCGGTAGGCCTTCGCCGCCATCTCGGCTGTGGAGCCGATGCCCAGGCGGCGCACCAGGCGCGCTGCAAGTTCGACTTCGCGGCGGTACAAGTCGGCATTGCGGGTGAATCCCCCACCGGCGAAGGCATGCCGGTCGAAGGTGTTGGCCGCGGCGGACATCAGGGCACCGCCGCCCAGGGCACGAAATCCGGCGATGCCCACGCCATGCGCCGCGGCCATCGCCGCAATGCCGCGGTAGTCGGCGGGCCCGTGGACCGCAGCTGAAGTGGGTTGCAGCAGCGATGACGGGTTGAGCATGTTGAGCCACACATTGAGCACCGATACGGTCGGGTGCGCAATGACCGTGGCCAGCGCAGCCGGCTCCACATCCTCGCAGGCAATACCGCCGATGCGTGCCTTGCCGCTGGCCAGCACACGCGCAAGGCCTTCGAACGCGCCGCCCTCCCGCAGGAAATCGTCCGTCATTAGGGGCGCCCAGGTGGTGCGTTGCCAGTCGTTGTTGCGGCACGGCGGGTTGTGGATCATCAGGATGTCGACATAGTCGGTCTGCAGGCGGCGCAGCGAATCGTCGATCGACTCCACGACCTTTTGCGCCAGCCTGTGGCGGTCGGCGGGCATGAACTCCACCTTGGTCGTGATCAGCACATCCTGGCGCCGGGTACCGAGGGCACGCCCGAGATTTTGCTCGGCCAGTCCACGCCCGTAATCGGGCGAAGTATCGAAATAGTTGACGCCCGCGTCAATGGCCTCCTCCACCGCCCGGCGCTGCTCGGCTTGCGAGCCCAGCACCATCAGGCCGGCGTTGTCGCCAGTTCCGAAACCCAGTACCGATGCGCGAATGCCGCTTCGCCCGATGGGCCGGCGTTCCAGGCCCGGCGGGGTCGGTGAAGACATCACGGGCCGGCCGCCTTCCAGTTGATTTCCCCGGAGGAATAGATCTCGCTCCAGTCCTGCGCGGCCAGCAGCAGGCCGTCGCGCGCCTTGAGCCCGCCGTAGGAGATGCGGCTGGCAAACTCTGGCGCAGCGACACCTTCACCGTCTGCCGCTTGCAGTAGCAGTTTGCGAAAGTGCACGATGGCCAGGTCGGCCGGGCCCAGGTGTTCCCGGGTGCGGTCCACCACAGGGCCCATGCTCTCCTGCACCACGATGTCCTGCAGGTTCACGCCGGTGAGTCCGGTGAAGGACCGTCCGGCGGCCATCGCAGCGCGATCCTGTCCCCAGTTCGGCAGTGACGAGGCGCGCAGGCGGCCGCCCGCGTCGATGTCCTTTTCGGGAACCATGCCTGACCATGCCGGAAGATTCAGCGTGTCGAGACGGTCGCGCGTGGAGTAGCGCACGTAGAAGAAGTGCGTGTGGTTGTCATCGATCGGCACAAACACCTGCAGGTCGCCGAACGTGTCGGCCGAAGGGAATGTCACGTAGGCGGGCATTGCAAAGGCCGTGGCGCGAATGTAGACCAGCCGTTCAGGCTCGACGGTGGGTGTGCGGATGGCGCCGTAGATGAACCCGCAGTCGGTGTCCTTGACCTTGATGCGGGGGTGCTTGTCCACCGAAGGGCGTGTGAACTGCAGCGCCATGCCGGTACCCACCGCGGTACTCGATTCGGATGACTTCTTGCTGACGATCTCGTCGGAATGCAGGTGCGAGGAGTGCGAGGAATCGATCGCGCCCTCAAGGGACTGCACCCAGTTGGAGTGGCACACGGCGTGGACCACCACCACCTGGTTCGGTGGCAGGTGCATCCAGGGCAGGTCGGGGAAAGGCGCGCGCTGTGCGTCATCCTCGCAGATGTTCATCCAGATCAGGCCACCGGCTTCGCGCACCTGCGGCGTACGGACACGGATCAGGTGCCGACCACCCGATTCGCGCTCGTTCGGGGCTTCTGCCACACGACCGGCGCGGTCGATCAGCCAGCCATGGTAGATGCAGCGCAGGCCAGCGTCCTCCACCCGTGCCAGCGTCAGCGAACACTGCCTGTGCGGGCACAACTCGTCGAGCGCAATCAGCTCGTCTCCCTTGCGGGCAATCACGAAGTCCTCGCCGAGCAGGCGAGCCTTGGTGGTGCAACGGTCCTTCAGTTCGTCCGATTTCATCATCGGATACCAGAACCGGGCCAACGTGTGGTGCAGGGGCTTGTCGCGCGTGACCCCGGTGAGCCGGGCGTTGTCTGCATGCGTGATCATCGGTGGGTGTTCCTTGTGGGCAAAGCGTAATCAATCGGCCTTGGCGCCAGACGCCTTGACCACGGCGTTCCAGCGCTGGGCATCCTCGCGCATGAAGCGCGCCATCTCCTCCGGTGTGCCACCAGTGGGAATCATGCTCAGGTCGCCCAGGCGCTTGACGACATCTGGTTGCTTCACGACCTCGGTGATCAGGTCGGCCCATTTTCTGGCGATCGCCGGCGACAGGCCCGGCGGACCGACCATGCCTTGCCACACCAGCGCCTGGAATTGCGGCATCACCTCCGCGATGGCCGGCACCTGCGGGTAATCCGGGTGCCGGGTCGCGCCACCCACACCCAGTATTTTGAGATTGCCGGCGCGCACATGCACCCCGGCAGTCGCCAGTTCGCCGAACAGAACCTCCACCTGCCCGGACAACAAATCTGCCAGAGCCGGCCCCGTACCCTTGTAAGGAATATGCACCATCTTGATGCCTGCCATCGAACTGAACAACTCTGCGGTCAGATGGGCAGCGTTGCCGATGCCCTGCGACGCGTAGTTGAGCTTGCCGGGATTGGCTTTGCCGTAAGCCACAAACTCCTGCAGGTTGTTGACCGGCAGCTTGGGATTGACCAGCAGCACGCTGTAACCCGTGGCCATTACCGAGACGGGCGTCATCTGTTCGGGGTCGAAAGAGAGCTTGGAGTACAGGCTCTTGTTGGCAACCAGGGGCGGTTGCGCGGTGAAGAGCATGGTGTAGCCATCTGGGGGCGCACGAAACACCGCCTCGGTACCAACGTTACCGCCGGCTCCCGCACGGTTCTCCACGATCATGGTCTGGCCCCATTTTGCGAAGGCCCGTTCCGCCAGCAGGCGCGCCAGGAAATCGGCGCCACCCCCTGGCGGATAGGGGACGATGATCCGCACCGGCTGTGCAGGGTAATTGGCCGCAGTGGACTGTGCCTGTGCGACACCAGTGCCCAGGCCCGACAGGCCTAGCAGCGCCAGGCCCGTAATGAAGGCTCGCCGCGGAGTACCCGCGGGTGTGTGAGGGATCATTCTTGTCTCCGACTGAAATGGAACACGATCTGCCATGCGCGAACGCAGCTTTCCAGCACGCCCGTTGCCTCATGTTATGCCGTCCTGGTGGGTCAATCCATCAGTGAAACCCATACTTCGATATCTTATGATCGTGCAGCCGTTGGGCGTTGGATCCGGATGTCCGCCTTCACCAGTACGGCACGACTCGCTGCGTCACACGCTCGCGCAGGGCCAGGCTCGTGTTACTGCGCCGCCCAGCCTCCGTCCCTGTTCCTGGCCTGGCGAAAAGATGTGTCTGGCCTCGGCCTGCCGGGTCATGCGGGGCCCAGCATCCCGAGCACCCGGGCCGCTTTGCCCAGGCGGGTGTCGAAGCAGGCGAATTGAATTTCTTCCCCCGCCATGTCTTGCAAAGTCCGCGCGG
>JAYUQJ010000197.1:0-12070 GCA_043756825.1 Betaproteobacteria bacterium
ACCGCAGCCATGCCCAGTGGCATGGCGAGGATTTGCAACGCCGCCACAGCGGCAAATCCACGGTTTTATGTCGCGAATAGCGTTGAACACTGCACTAGCCATCCCTCGGCGCCATGCGCAGCAGCTTCGCCCCCATGACGCTACCGCCGGCCAGGCGCGCCTGGGGCAGGCGGTGAATTCAGGCCTCGCCGCCAGCCAGCCGCGCCTCTGGCGCGTGTCGCTGCTGACCGGGCTGGCCTACGTGAACATTGGCAAGCTGGGCCTGCTGCTGGCCATCCCGCCGGGCTATGCCTCGCTGAGCGAGCCGCGCGACGCGTTGCAAGGCCTGGCCCTGGGCCTGCCGCTGGTGTCCAGCCTGGGCGCGGCGCTACAGGCCGCATGGGGCGCCCAACTGTTGCGGCGCTGGCTGCGTGGCCCGCTGGTGCTGGGTTAGCTGCGTGAAGTAGCGGTCTTCTTCGGCGTCGGCGCGGCCTTGGCCAGTTGCGTGAACGCGACCCTGTCCACCCCCGCGCTGGCAGCAGCCGGCGTGGTACCGGCGTCAGCCCAGGCCCTGACCTGGTGGACCTGGTGGGGCGGCGACACCCTGGGCGTGCTGATTGGCACGCCGCTTGCCTTGACGCTGATCGGCCGGCCACGCGCCGACTGGGCGCCGCGCCGGGTGACATTGGCCCTGCCCCTGCTGGCCACCACCGCGCTGTTGGCCACCGGCATGCTGCTGGTGGCGCGCTGGGACACCGAGCGCAGCCTGCGCACCTTCCAGAGTGACGCCAAGACGGCCGGCGCGGCAATGGCCACGGCCCTCGACCAGTCGCTGTATGCCCTGCAAGCCCTGCATGGCCTGCACATCGGTTCAAACAGTGTCGACCAGGACGAAATGCAGCGCGCTTCGGCGCCCTGGCTGGACCTGCCCATCAAGTTGCAGGCCCCGGGCTACAGCGAGCGCGTGCCGCGCAGTGCGCTGGCCCGTTATGAAGCCCAGGTCAGCCAGGCAACCGGCGCGCCCTACCGGGTCGTCGACCGCAGCATCGAAGGCCAACCTTCGCTGGCTGCAAGCGATAGCGACGTGGTGGCGATCCGGCTCATCGAACCGCGCAAAAGCAATGCCAGCGCCCTGGGTGTCAACGCCATGTCGATAGCCGCCGCGCGCGAAGCCATCGAGCGCGCGCAGCGCAGCGATGCACCGGCTGCGACCACGGGTTTCCGCCTGACCCAGGAGGCGGACGACGCGACCGGCGTGGTGGTCTACCGTGCGCTCTACCAGCCGCAGCAGGCCGGCAGCGCTGGCACGGCGCGAATGGGCGCCCCTTGCGCGGTGGTGTTCGTGACCCTGCGCGTGCAGCAGTCGGCCGAAGCCGCGATGCTGGGCCTGCCGGGCTACCTGGCCTGGCGCCTGATCGACCCGACCCCGGGTGCTGCCCGCGCCCACCTGGCCGGCCCCCCGGGCTGCGACCGGGCGGATCGGCCGGCCCTGGTGTATGACCATCCGATGCTGCTGGGCGGCCAGCGCTGGGTGTTGCGGCTGACGGCCGACCAAACCGGCATGCCCGACGGGGGCTATCGCAATACCTGGATATTCTCGCTGACCGGTCTGTTCTCGGCGGCCTTGCTGGCGGCGCTGCTGCTCACCGTGACCGGCCGCACCCGACGCATCGAGGCGGCGGTGACCGCCCGCACCGCCGACCTGCAGCGCGAGGTTGCCGAGCGCCAACGCACCGAGGCGGCACTGCGCGAGAGCGAACAGCGCCTGCGCAGCATCGTCGATCACGCCCCGGTGGGCATGGCCTTTGCCGATCTGCAGGGGCATCTGCGCGAGACCAATCCCAAGCTGCGCCAGATGCTCGGGCAGGACGCCGAGGCCTTGTTCAGCCTGTCCCTCGGCGACCTGGCCCATACCGACGACCGACCCGACATCGAGCGCGACCTGCTGCGCATGGCCAGCGGCGACCTGGCCGAAACCCAGCGCACCACCCGTCTGCGCCGCAGCGACGGCCAGACCGTGCAGGTGCGTACCCACTGGAGCCTGCTGCGCGGCCCCGACGCCCAGCAGGACCGCCTGGTCGCGGTGATCGAGGACATCACCGAGCAAAGCCGGCGCGAAGCCGCCGAGCAGGGGCGCCGACAGGCCGAAGCCGCCAGCCAGGCCAAGAACGATTTCCTGTCGCGCATGAGCCATGAACTGCGCACCCCGCTCAACGCCATGCTCGGCTTTGCCCAGTTGCTGGAGGTGAACCAAAAGCCTGCCCTGGCGACGCAACAACAGGGCTGGGTCGGCCAGATCGTCAAGGCCGGCTGGCACCTGCTGGCGATGATCAACGACAGGCTCGACCTGTCGCTCATCGAAGCCGGCATGCTGCGGGTGAGCCGCGCGCCGGTGGACCTGGCACCGCTGGTGGCGCACTGTGTGGCCATGGCCGGTTCGGCCGCCGCCTTGCGCGAGGTGAGCTTCGAGGTCCGCCTGCAGGCCGACACCAGCCGGGTGCTGGGCGATGAAACCCGGATCAAGCAGGTGCTCAGCAACCTGCTGTCGAACGCTGTCAAATACAACCGCCAGGGCGGCCGGGTGAGGGTGAGCACACAGGCGCTGCCTGGCCAGCGCCTGCAGCTGCAGGCGCTGCCTGGCCAGCGCCTGCAGCTGCGCGTGCAGCACACCGGCACCGGCCTGACACCGACACAGCAGGCCAAGCTGTTCCAGCCCTTCAACCGGCTGGGCCGGGAGTTCACCGCCACTGAAGGCACCGGCATCGGCCTGGTGATCAGCCAGCGCCTGGCGGAATTGATGGGCGGCACCCTGCTGGCCGAAAGCCCGGTCGGCGAAGGCGCCACCTTTGTATTGACCCTGCCCCAGGCTCGCAGCGACGGGGCTGAAACGGCCCCAGACCTGGCCTTGCCGGCGCCTGGAGGCACCCGCTACCCGCACCGCAGGCTGCATTACATCGAAGACAACGAAGCCAATATCGAGGTGATGCGCGGCATGTTGCTGCAGCGGCCCCAGCTGTCGCTGATTGTGTCGATGCTGGGCCGGGACAGCCTTCAGGCGGTGCGCCGCGAACGGCCCGACCTGATCTTGCTGGACATGCACCTGCCCGACATGGATGGCCTGGCCTTGCTGCATCAATTGCAACAAGACCCGGCCTGCGCCGACATTCCGGTGGTGGTGGTGTCGGCCGACGCCACCACCGGCAATATCCGCCAGGCCATGGCGGCCGGCGCACGCCGATATCTGACCAAACCTTTAGATTTGGCGCACTTTCTCGAAATGCTCGACGACCTGTGCGGCAACTCTGCCGCCCCGCAGGGCTGAGAGACAAAGCCGGCAATCCGCCGCCGCTGGGTTATCCGTGACATTCGACCCGGTATCGGGGGTCGGCCAGGCGGTCATTGGCACTCATCTGACGAGAGTGCTAATATTCTTGGAACCAAGCCTGTCGAGGATTGTCTGACGCCACTATGAACCTTCCTTCTGCCTCCACTGCGCTGTCTGTACGGGACCCTTGGGCCCTGGTGCCCTCGCTGGGCAACCTGGACGCCTATATCTCCGCCGTCAACCGGCTGCCATTGCTCACGCAGGACGAAGAAACCCAGTACGCGCGCCGCTTGCGCGACGAGGCCGACGTCGAATCCGCAGGCCGGCTGGTGCTGTCGCACCTGCGCCTGGTGGTATCCGTGGCGCGCCAGTACCTGGGCTATGGCCTGCCCCACGGCGACCTGATCCAGGAAGGCAATGTCGGCCTGATGAAGGCAGTCAAGCGTTTCGACCCGGACCAGGGCGTGCGCCTGGTGAGCTACGCACTGCATTGGATCAAGGCCGAGATCCACGAATACATCCTGCGCAACTGGCGCATGGTCAAGCTGGCCACCACCAAGGCCCAGCGCAAACTGTTCTTCAATCTGCGCTCGATGAAGCAGCGCCTGAAGCGCGGTGCCAGCGACGCCGATGCCCACCGGGGCAGCCTGACGCCGGGCGAGATCGCGCAGATGGCGGCCACGCTGAATGTCAAGGCTTCGGACGTGATCGAGATGGAGACCCGCCTGTCGGGCGGCGATGTGGCACTTGAGCCGCAGAATGACGATGGCGAAGAGTCGTTCGGGCCGATCGCCTACCTGGCCGATGAATCGAGCGAGCCGACACGGGTGCTCGAGGCGCGCCGGCGCGATGCCCAGTCGGGCGAAGGTCTGGTACAAGCGCTGGCATTGCTGGACGCGCGCAGCCGCCGCATCGTCGAAGAACGCTGGTTGAAGGTCAATGACGACAGCTCGGGCGGCATGACCTTGCATGATCTGGCTGCCGAATACGGCGTCAGCGCCGAGCGCATCCGCCAGATCGAGGTGGCCGCGATGAAGAAGATGCGCAAGGCGCTGGAAGGGGCCGCTGAAGGCGTGCGCGCCTGAGCCCATCGCCCATCGCCCATCGCCCGGCGGACGCCCGGCCTCTTGCATCAAAACCAGCCTGGCGCAGCCCAGGCTGCCTGCCCGGCGCCTCAGGGCTTTTCCGCAAGCAGTTGCTTCAGATCGTCGGTCAGCGCCTGCGCGCCACTGCCATAGCGGGTGAATAGGCGCACCCGGCCCTGGGTGTCGAACACGAAAGAGCCAGCGGTGTGGTCCACCGTGTAGCTGGACGGTGTCTTGCCGGGTGCCTTGGCAAAAAAGACCTTGAACTCCTTGGCAGCGGCACGGGTTTCATCGAGCGTGCCGCGCAGGCCAATGATGTCGGGGCCGAAGTTGCCGACATAGGACTTGAGCAGCTCGGCACTGTCGCGCTCGGGGTCGAGCGTGACGAAGATACCTTGCACCCGGGCACCGTCAGCGCCCAGGCTGCGCTTGACCTCGGACAGCTCGGCCATCGTGGTGGGGCAGACATCCGGGCACTGGGTGTAGCCAAAGAACACCACCACCGCCTTGCCACGGAATTCGGCCAGGCTGCGTGGTTTGCCATCGCCGTCGGTCAGCTGCAGGCTGCGGGCGTACTCGGCGCCGGTGATGTCGATGCCCTTGAACGACGGCCGTTCGGCCGCGCCCGGGCGCGCCCCGTCACAGGCCGACAAGCACAGGCTGGCGGCGGCGCACGCCAGCCAGGCCAACCCGAAGCGTCGCCTGGCGGGCTGGGGAACGCGGGCCGCAGGGGGTTTGATCATGCTTGCATCCAGGCGATCAGGTAGTGGTCGAGCAGCAAGGCCGCAAACAGCAGCGACAGGTAGAGGATCGAATAGCGGAAGGTCTTGCGCGCCAGGGCGTCGCTGTAGTTGCGCCACAGCATGTAACCATAAACGATGAAGCCTGCGCCGAGCACCACCGCGCTGGCTAGGTAGAGCCAGCCGCTCATGCCGATCACGAAGGGCAGCATGGTGCCGGCAAACAAGACCAGGGTATAGAGCAGAACGTTCAGGCGGGTGAAATCCGAACCATGGGTGACTGGCAACATGGGCAGGCCGGAGCGCCGGTAGTCCTCCACCCGGTACAGCGCCAAGGCCCAGAAATGCGGGGGCGTCCAGAGAAAGATGATCAGGCACATCACCAGGGCCTCGGGCCCGACATCGTTGCGCATCGCGGCCCAGCCGAGCACCGGTGGCATGGCACCGGACGCGCCGCCGATAACGATGTTCTGCGGCGTCAAGGGCTTGAGTACCACGGTGTAGACCACCGCATAACCGACAAAGGTGGCGAAGGTCAGCCACATCGTCAAGGGGTTGACCTGGAGGTAGAGCAAGGCGCTGCCAGCAGCGCAGAGCAAGCCCGAGAACACCAGCGCCTGCCGGTTGCTCAGCTGGCCGCGGGCCGTCGGCCGCCAGGCGGTACGGGCCATCTTGCGGTCGATGACCTGCTCCACCAGGCAATTGAAGGCCGCCGCCGCACTGGCCACCAGCCAGATGCCGATCGCTGCCGGCACGGCCAGGGCCAGGCGCGGTGCGCCGGGCTCTGCCAGCAGCATGCCGATGACGGCGCAGAACACGATCAGTTGCACCACGCGCGGCTTGGTCAGGGCCAGGTACTGGCGCCAGCGGCTGGCCACAGGAAGGTCAGGCGAGGTGGTGACGTTCATCAGCTTCTGCGAAAGGGATCAGGCCGCCGGGGCGGGGCCGGACTCAAGCCGGTCAGGCCGACCCGGTGGCACGGCGGACCGTGCGGCCGCGCCGCGCGCCGAGGCCGACGTCGGCGCGGCGATCTCGGCCTGACGCCTGGCGCGTGCCCACAAGGACACCAGCAACGCCACCAGCGCAGCAGCGCCCGCGCTGTGCGCCAGCGCAGCCAGCAAAGGCCAGCCCAGCACCACATTGGACAGCCCGCTGGCGGCCTGCCAGACCAGCAGCCCGAACAGGGCACGGGCATAGCGGCGCTGGGGCCGGCCAGCCGTGCGCCACAGGCGCCAGGCAAGAGCCAACAGTGTGGCCAGCGCCAGCAGCGCCAACAAGCGGTGCGCCATGTGTATCGCCACCAAAGCCTCGAAGGGCAGGTAAGCGCCGTCACCGGCCTGGCCCAAGCCGCGCAGCAGGGTGAAGCCGCGCGCCACATCCATCGCCGGCCACCACTGGCCATTGCAGGCCGGAAAGCCCTGACAGGCCAGCACCGCATAGTTGGTGCTCACCCACCCACCCGATGCCACTTGCAACAGCAGCAAGGCCAGCACCAGCGCGATGCCCCGGGGCGACACGCCCGGCGGCGCAGGCGCCAGCGCACGACCGCGGAAAGACTCGTGCTGCAATACCAGCAAGGCCAACAGGCCGATGCCCCCCAGCAGATGCAGGGTGACGATGGCCGGGTATAGCTTGAGGGTGACGGTGTACATGCCGAACAGGCCCTGGACCAGTACCCAGGCCAGCGTCCCCATTGCCCACCAGGGCGAATGCGGCAAGGCCTTGCGTGCCCGCCAACTGGCTGCGGCGGCGACCAGGATCAAGGCCCCCACCACCATCGCCAGATAGCGGTGCAACATCTCGATCCAGGCCTTGGTCTCGGTGACCGGCCCGGTCGGCAATCCCTCCTGCGCGGCCTGGATCTGGGCCTGTGCGCCCAGCGGGCTGGCCGCGCCGTAGCAGCCTGGCCAGTCCGGGCAACCCAGGCCCGAATCCGTCAGGCGGGTAAAGCTGCCGAACACGATCAGATCGAAGGTCAGAAAGGCGGTCAGCGCGGTCAAGGCGGCCAGTCGACGCGCCGGCGCACTGGCGCGCTGGCGCCAGAACCACCACGACAGCGGCAACAGGGCGATCAGGCCGGCCAGCGCCAGCAGGCGCCCGACAGGGGCAAGGTCAAGCAGTGTGGCTGACGGGTTCATCCGATGGGGCCTGGCAGCAACGCCGCGTTCAAGGCCGCGGCCCAGCGCCGCCCGCCGGTGCGGACGCCAGCCCGCGCGCGGGATTGATCAAGGCCTGGCGACCGGGCCGGTCCCAGCCGGCCGAGCCCTTGAGCAGGCGGTCGATATCGCGCTTGACCCGGCTCGGGTCGGCCTGGGCCGGCGCGCGCATCATCCAGTCGCCCAGCGGGTCGACGACATAGAGGTGGTCCTCCAGTTGCTGGCCCGGCGCGGGCTGGAGCCAGGCGGCGACCGCCGCGCGCGGCACGCGCAGGATGTTCATCGCCGGGGTGGCCTGCAGCGCCAGCAGCAGGTCGGGCCGGATCGGCGCATCGTCGACCACCAGCCACAATTTGTCGATGCGGTCGGCCTCGCGGCCCGTCATTTCGCGCAACTGCCGCTGCATGAACAGGCGCCGTTCGCAAGCCTCGGCACAGGCCCCGCTATCGACCACCACCAGCAACCACTGACCCGCCAGGCCGCGCAGGGGCTGCCGGCTGCCGTCGGGCGCCTGGGCCTGCAAGACGGGCAAAGGCAGCGTCGGCTGGATCAAAGCGCCATAGGCCGTGCCAGTGCCCGGGCGCACGACGAAATAGGTGAAATAGCTGGCCACCACCGGTGCCGCGCAGACCGCCATCACCGCCAGCATCTTCCATCGGCCGGCCATGCGTTGACCGGTCAGGGCAGCCGCTGGCTGCGGCATCGAATGCACGGTCAGGCCGAGCGGTTCAGAGGGTTCAACCATGCGTGTCGGGTTCAAGTGGCAAGTCAGGGTACAAGCGTGGACGAATCAACAGGAAATACAGCGTCAGGCCGGCAATCAGGGTCGACAGCCCGAACCACTGGAACGCATAGCCATGGTGCTTGCTCAGGTCCAGCGCAGGCTCGGACCACTGGCGCAGCAGACCGTCGGAAGGCAGGGGGTCAGCGGCGCTGTCTGCTGGCCTGGCGTCGTCAGTCTGTTGTACCGACCAGGGGCGCAATAACTGGTGTATTTCGATGGCCCACTCATCCAGATCAAGATTCTGCCGGATCACGCCCTGGTCCGGCCCACCCAGTTGGAACAGCTTGGACGGCGACGGGGCCAAACGCCCGCTGATGCGCAGCTCGCCGGGCGCTGTGTCGACCGGTGCAAGGCGGCTGCGGTCGACGAAGTCGCGCGCCAGCCAGCCGCGCTGCACCAGCACAGCGCTGCCGTCGGCCAGTTGCAAGGGCGTGAGTACGAAGAAGCCCGGCCGGCCGTTCATCTGGCGGTTGTCCAGGTAGACGGTGTGCTGGGCCAACCAGTGCCCCTGCAGCGCGATACGCCGGTAGTGAAGGCCCGCTGCGGACGCAGCGGCAGCAGGCAGTTCGGTCTCCGCCAGCGTCGGCATTTCGCTGCGGCCAGCGGCCTGCGCCTGCAGATCGCGCTTTTGCGCCGCGCGGTCCAGTTGCCAGAAGCCCAAACGCGCGGTCAGCAGGGCGCCCGCCGCCGCAGCAGCCCATACCAGCAAACTGCGACGGGATGCCCTTGACAGATTCACGGTTGAACCCTGCACAGATAATCTGAAGCCATGAAAACCTTGATCGTGATGTCCTTGGTGCTGGTGCTGGTGGCGCTGGCGGGCGCGGGTCTGTTCATGATCCGCAAGGGCGGCAGCCCGGCCACACGCGACCGCCGCATGGCCCGCGCGCTGGCCCTGCGGGTGGGCCTGTCGATCGCCTTGTTCCTGTTCGTGCTCTTGAGCTGGTACATGGGCTGGGTGCGCCCGACGGGCTTGCCGATTGGCCACTGACCGGGTGCCTGAAGCAAGCAAAAACGCCGCCTGGCGGCGGCGTCTTGCTTAGAACGCAAGGCCAGGCTCAGAGCCAATAGACCAGGAAATACAGGCCCAGCCAGACCACGTCCACAAAGTGCCAATACCAGGCAGCGCCCTCGAAGCCGAAATGGCGCTCGGGCGTGAAATGACCCTTCTGCAGGCGCAAGGTGATGAACAACAACATCAACATGCCGACAAATACGTGGAAACCGTGAAAGCCAGTCAGCATGAAGAAAGTGGAGCCAAAGATGCCGGAATCCAGCTTGAGGTTCAGATCGTTGTAGGCATGGAAATATTCATAAGCCTGGAAGCCGACGAAAGTGATGCCCAAGGCCACGGTGATCCACATCCAGGCAATGGTCTTGGCGCGGTTTCCGGCGATCAGCGCGTGGTGAGCGATGGTCAGGGTCAGGCCCGACGTCAGCAGGATGGCGGTGTTGATCGTGGGGATAGGCCAGGGCCCCATGGTGGCAAACGGTTCGACCGTACCCGCCGGCGACGCTGTCACGCCGCCCCCGGCACTGGGCCAGATGGCCTTGAAATCAGGCCACAAAACCTGGTGATCCAGATCGCCCAGGGTCGGCACCGAATGCACCCGAGCCCAGTACAGGGCCCCGAAGAAGGCGGCGAAGAACATCACCTCCGAGAAGATGAACCAGCTCATGCTCCAGCGGAAAGACACATCGATGCGCTCGGAATACATCCCGCTCTCGCTCTCGCCGATGGCTTGGCGAAACCACACGAACAGGGTGCTCAGCCAGATCACCAGGCCCAGCAGCAGCGAATAGGCGCCCCAGCCGGCCCCGTTGATCCACTGGCCGGCGCCCAGGATCACGAAGAACAGGCCCAGCGACGCCATCGCGGGGTAGCCTGATGGATTGGGAATGAAGTAATACGGGGTGACCCCGTGGGGTGTCGCAGCGGACATCTTGTGTGTGCTCCTGGGAACCTAGAAAAATCAGAAAGGGCGACCAACGCCGTCAGCCAGTGCTCGCATCAACTGGCCACCCCGCTGGCCACCACCCACTGCACCAACAGCAGCAGCGCAGCCACGAACAGACCCGCGCCGACGATAGCGGCAATCACCAGATGCACCGGATTGAGCGTGGCCAGATCCTGTGCGTAACCTGACGACCGCCGCACACCAAAAAACGAACAGGCCACCGCCCGAACCGTCATCAGCAGCGAACCCTTTCGGGCTGCCGGTTTGTCGGGCAACTCGCTCATAGACGCTTCTCGGCCGTTGCCGCCATGGCTGCCACCTTGCCCGCCACCTCAAAAAAGGTATAGGACAAGGTAATGGTGGTCACATCCTTGGGCAGCTTGCCATCGATATAGAACACCACCGGCCACTCCCGGCGCTCGCCCGGTTTGAGGATGTATTCATTGAAGCAGAAACACTCGATCTTGTTGAAGTGCGCGCTGGCCCGCATCGGCGCATAGCTGGGAATGGCCTGAGCGGCCATCGTCCGGTCTTGCACATTGCGGAACTCGTACATCACGGTGGCCATCTCCCCCGGATGCACCTGCATCGAGCGTTGCGCGGGCTTGAACTCCCAGGGCCCGCGCGAATTGGCGTCAAACTCTACCGTGACTGTGCGGCTCCGGTCGACCTGGGTGCTGCGCTTGGGGCTGGCGCCCGTGCCGCTGGTCATGCGCTCGCTCACCGAAAGCACATTGATGCCCAATGCGTTGCAGATGGCGCGGTACATCGGCACCAGCGCATAGCCGAAACCGAACATCGCCAGCACGATCACCGCCAGCTTGCCCACCATGCGGCGGTTGTCACGGCGCAGCGAGGGGATCCAGGAGGACAAGGCCATGGTGGGCAGGGCAGGCGCGGCCTCAGCGGCCGAGCAGCACCATCTTGATCATGAAGCCAATGAAGAACACCAGTGCCACCGACGCCAGGACAAGCCCCAGGCGCCGGTTGGCCTTGCGTTGCGCGTCAGACGGGCCAGACATGGGCATCAAGGCCTTCAAGCCAGCACCCGGGTCGCACTGGCGTCCAGCTTGGGCGGCGTCGCAAAGGTGTGGTAAGGCGCAGGCGAGGGAATCTCCCACTCCAGGCCTTCCGCGCCCTCCCACGGCTTCTGCGCCGCCTTGGGGCCAATGCCGCGCATCATCGGAATCACCACGAAGACGAAGAAGTAGACCTGCGCCAGGCCGAAGGCAAACGCGCCTACCGTGGCCAGCGCATTGAAGTCGGCAAACTGCATCGGGTAGTCGGCATAGCGGCGTGGCATGCCGGCCAGACCCAAAAAGTGCATCGGGAAGAAAGTGACATTGAAGGCGATCAATGACCACCAGAAATGCAGTTTGCCGCGGAATTCGGAGTACATCACTCCGGTCCACTTCGGGCCCCAGTAGTAGACGCCGGCAAACAGCGCATACAGTGAGCCCGCCACCAGAACATAGTGGAAGTGGGCCACCACGTAATAGGTGTCTTGCAGCTGGATATCGATCGGCGCCATGGCCAGGATCAGGCCGGTAAAGCCGCCCATCGTGAACACGAAGATGAAGCCCACGGCCCACAGCATCGGCGTCTCGAAGGTCATCGAACCGCGCCACATCGTGGCGATCCAGTTGAAGATCTTCACGCCGGTGGGCACCGCGATCAACATGGTGGCGTACATGAAGAATAACTGCGCTGCGGTCGGCATGCCCACGGTGAACATGTGGTGCGCCCAAACGATGAACGACAGAATCGCGATGGAGGAAGTGGCATACACCATGGAGGCATAACCGAACAGCGGCTTGCGCGCGAAGGCTGGGATAATCTGCGACACAATACCAAACGCCGGCAGAATCATGATGTAAACCTCGGGATGACCAAAGAACCAAAAAATGTGTTGGAACATCACCGGGTCGCCGCCGCCTGCGGCGTTAAAGAAGCTGGTGCCAAAATGGCGATCGGTGAGCAACATGGTCACCGCACCCGCCAGTACCGGCATTACGGCAATCAAGAGATAGGCCGTGATCAGCC
>JAYUQJ010000198.1:0-4184 GCA_043756825.1 Betaproteobacteria bacterium
CTCGATCTAGACGCAAAGCGCAGCCATAGCCCGGGCTATGGCGAGCATTTGCAACGACGAGCGGGGTGCGTTTTGGGGTGGTGAGCGGGCATGATCGAAAAACTCTCAGTCTCTCAAGTCGCCAAGGCGCGTCGGTAAACGCTGAGCAGGCGCGCACCCACCTGGGGCCAGGCAAAGCCCTGCACATCGGCCCGGCCGGTGGCGGACAAGCGCTGCCAGAGCGCAGCATCGCCCAGCACCCGGACCAGGGCGGCCGCCATGGCCTGCGGATCCCCCGGCGGCACCAGCAGGCCGTTCTGGCCGTTGCGCACGATGTAGGGCACGCCGCCGACATCGGTGCTGACCACCGGCACCCCGGCAGCCATGGCCTCGAGCACCGAGTTGGGGCTGTTGTCGGTCAGGCTGGGATTGACGCAGACGTCGGCGCCGGCGTACAGAGCGGCCATGCCGTCGCGGTCCAGGGTGCCGGTGAAGCGCACCGCTGCGCCCAGGCCCAGGTCGGCGACCAGGGCCTGCAAGCGGCCCGCTTCAGGGCCGCTGCCGGCCAGCGTCAAACGCGCCGACGGCACCTGCTGGTGCAGCAGCGCAAAGGCGCGGATCGCGGTGGCGTTGTCGTAGATCGGCTCCAGATGCCGGGCGACGATCACCTGGGCGCGGGGTTGCGCCGGCGCCGCAGGGCGTTCAGCCGGCCGAAAGCGCGCCAGGTCCAGGATATTGGGCACCACCTCGGCCGGCATGCCGAAGCGTTGGAACACGTCCACCAGAAAACCCGACGGCACGATCAGCGCCGCCGCGCGCCGCATCGAGAAGCGCACCTGGGCCTGGCTGCCGGCCAGGAAATCGGCCGCGCCACCGCCCCGGTAATTGATCACCACCGGCACCCGGCGGCACCAGGCCACCCAGATCGCCGGCACCGCAAACAGATGCCAGGACCAGCCCGAGTTGGCCATCACATGCAGCAGCTGGGCCCGGCCGGCGCCGGCCCAGAGCTGGGCCAGATAGGCCACCAGCCGCACCAGCGCCCGCAGCACCGGCACCCGGCCGGCCCAGGCCGGCCGGTAGGCCGCATTGGTGGCGATCAGATCGACCGCTGCGCCCGCGCCGCGCAGCAGATCAGCCAATTGCCGGGTTTGCTGAGCCATGCCGCCGGCCGGCGGCGGCACGGGGCCGACCAGGGCGATGCGCATGCCGGCAAAACCCTCGCTCATGCCGCCATCCGGCCCGCAACCAGGCGCTGGTAAGCCGCTGTGTAGTGCGACACGCTGGCGGCCCAGTTGCGCGAGGTTTCGACATAACGCCGGCCGGCGGCACGCAGCGCGGGCCAGCGCTCGGGCTGCGCCAGCAGATCCCCCACCGCCTGGGCCAGGGACGCGGCGCTGCCGGCCTTGAACAGCCAGCCGGTTTCGCCGTGGCGGATCAGCTCCTGGTGGCCGCCCACGTCCGACGCCACCAGCAGGCGGCCCTGGGCCATTGCCTCCAGCGGCTTGAGCGGCGTGACCAGCTCGGTCAGGCGCATCGAGTGGCGCGGATAGGCCAGCACATCCACCAGGTCGTAATAGCGCTGCACCTCGGCGTGCGGCACCCGGCCGGTGAAGACCACCTTGTCGGCCAGGCCCAGCCGCGCCGCCTGCTGTTTGAGCGCGGCGTCCTGCGGCCCGCCACCCACCAGCAGCAGGCGCAGATCGGGTTTGCGTGCCAGCAGCGCGGGCAGTGCGTCGAGCAGCAGGTCCAGGCCTTCATAGGCATAGAAGCTGCCGATGAAGCCCACCACGGTGCAGCCGGCCAGGCCGAGTTGCGCCTTGAGCCCGGCATCCGGCGCGCCGCCCACGCTGAAGGCATCGATGTCGACCGCATTCGGGATCACCGTCACCCGGCTGGCCGGAATGCCGCGGGCGACGATATCGCCGCGCAGGCCTTCACAGATCGTGAACACATGCGCCACCCGGCGCAGCGCATAGCTTTCCATCGCGCGGGTGGCGCGGTAGCGCAGGCTGCCCTCGGTGGTGGTGCCGTGGTCGACGGCCGCGTCCTCCCAGAAGGCCCGCACCTCGTAGACCACCGGAATGCCCAGGGCCTGGCCCACCCGCAGCGCCGGCAGGGCATTGAGCACCGGCGAATGGGCATGCAGCAGTTGGGGCTTGAGCGTGCGGGCCAGGCCCATCAGGCGCTGCTCGGTCTGCTTCATCAAGGCCCATTCGCCCAGGCCGGGCAGCGGCAGCCCCGGCGGCGGGGCCGGCGTGCGGTAGAAGTGCCAGCCGTCCACCCGCTGCTCGGGGCCGGACTCGGCGCTGTGCTTGGGGCTGGTGAGGTGGAAGGTTTCCCAGCCCAGCTTGCGTTGCTCGCGCAGCAGCGACAGGGTGCGGAAGGTGTAGCCGCTGTGCAGCGGGATCGAGTGATCCAGGATGTGCAGGACACGCAGGCTCATCAGGCGACGGCCTCCAGCGACGGCTCGGCCACGGGGGCGGGCGCCACGGGCAGGTCCACCACATTGCGCAGAAAGGCCTCGAACATCAGCAGGGTCCAGAGCGGCGCGCTGTAGTCGCGGCTGCCCTGGTCGTGGGCATCCACCAGGTGCTGCAGGTAGCCGCGGTCGAACCAGCCGGTGGCGGCCAGGCGCGGGCCCAGCACCGCGCCGCGCACCCGCTCGCGCAGCGGGCCGCGAAACCAGCGTGCCAGCGGCACCGCAAAACCCATCTTGGGCCGGTACAGCACCGCATCGGGCAGGTGCGGCTCCATCGCCTTCTTCAGCAGGTATTTGCCCTCGGCGCCGCGCACCTTCAGGCTGGACGGCAGGCTGGCGGCCCACTGCACCAGTTCGTGGTCCATCAGCGGTTCGCGTACCTCCAGCGAGTGCGCCATGCTGGCCCGGTCGACCTTGGTGTTGATGTCGCCCACCAGATAGGTCTTGAGGTCGATGTACTGGATCAGCGCCAAGGGGTCGTCGGTGCCGGCGCGCGCGGCGTGGTCTTCAAACACCTGCTGGGCGCTGTAGCCCGCCAGCGTGCGTTTGAACTGCTCACTGAACAAGGCCTCGCGCATCGGGCCGCGCAAGATGGACACCGAATGAAAGTAAGCCTCTACCGAGCTGCGGGCCATGCCCTCGAAGGGAGTCTTGGCGCGAAACATGCGCGGCGCCCAATCGGCCTTGGGATAGGCCTTGCCCAGCAGCCCGAACAGCGGCCTGCGCAGGCCCGACGGCAGGGCCGAGCGCAACCGCTCCTCCATCAGGTGCAGCCGGTAGCGCCGGTAGCCGCCAAAGGTCTCGTCACCGCCGTCACCCGACAGCGCCACTGTCACCCGCTTGCGCGCCAGCTGGCAGACCCGGTAGGTGGGGATGGCCGAGCTGTCGGCATAAGGCTCGTCGTACAGCCGCGCCAGCGTGTCGATCAGGTCGAAGTCGTCGGCGCCGACGGTCTCGACCCGATGGTTGGTCTGGTAGCGCTGCGCCACCATCGCGGCGAACGCGCTCTCGTTGAACCGGGGGTCGTCGAAGCCGATCGAGCAGGTGTTGACCGGCCCCGCCGACAGCCCGGCCATGCTGGCCACCACGGCGCTGGAGTCGACCCCGCCCGACAAGAAGGCGCCCAGCGGCACCTCGGCGATCATGCGCAGCCGAACCGATTCCTGCAGGCGCTGGCGCAGCTCGGCGCAGGCATCGTCGACGCTGATCGGGTTGTCGAGCGTGAAGCGCAGGTCCCAATAGGCGCGCGGCTCGCCCACCGGCTCGCCACGGCGGATGGCCAGCGAGTGCCCCGGCGCCAGCTTGCGCGCCTGGCGGAAGATGGTGCGCGGCTCGGCCACGTAGCCCAGCGCGAAGTACTCTTCGACCGCCAGTGGATCGATCTCGCGCTTCAGGCCGCCGCCCCGGCCGTCGTGGTAGGCCAGCAGCGATTTCAGCTCAGAGCCGAACAGCAGCGTGCCGTCGCCCTGCAGCGCGTAGTACAGCGGCTTGACGCCAAGACGATCCCGCGCCATGAAGAGCGTCTGCCGATTTTGGTCCCACAGCACAAAGGCAAACATGCCGCGAAATCGCTGCACACAAGCCTCGCCCCACTGCTCCCAAGCATGCACGATGACTTCGGTATCGCTTTTGGTGTGAAAGCGGTGGCCTGCCGCTTGCAACTCGGGAATCAGATCTTGGTAGTTGTAAATCTCGCCGTTGAAGACCACGACAACCGATCCGT
>JAYUQJ010000199.1:0-4183 GCA_043756825.1 Betaproteobacteria bacterium
CGGGCCGGCCTGCGGCAGGCGGCGCAGGTGGCCGCGCAGCTCGGACCACCAGCCAGGCAGCGGCAGGCGGGCGCCCCCCGGGCCATAGCGGCGCCGGTCCAGGGCGTCGAGTGCCTGCGCCACCGCCTCGCCCTGGCTGCCGTGACGGGCGCGCACCAGGCTGGCCAGCATGCGCGGCGCGTGGTGTGGCTGGGCGGCCACGCCGGTCGCACGCAGGCCCTGGCAAAGCCGGCGGTGCAGGCGCTGCCAGGGGTCTTGGCGGCGGCGGTCGTGCCAGGCCCAGGCCGCGCCGGCCAGGGCCGCGGCCGACAGCACGCCGACCAGGGCGCGCGCCAGATCACCCCAATCGGGCCGGACCACACCCAGGCTTTCCAGCAGCTTGAACTGGCGGGTCTTGGAGTAGCCCATGACCCAGCGGGTCCAGCGGCCGTCCACCAGCTCCCAGGCCTGGCGCAGGCGGCTGGCCAGGGCCGGGTTGACGGCATTCATGGCCTCTGTCATCAAACCCGGCCGGGCCTGCAGCGCCTGGCTGGTGCGCACCCGCTCGGGGGCCACGGCGGCGGTGGGGTCGGCGCGTTGCCAGCCGCTGCCGGGGGTCCAGTATTCGGCCCAGGCATGGGCATGGTTCTGGCGCACGATCTGGTAGCCGTCTTCGTCCGGCGGCTCGGCGCCCTGGTAGCCGGTGACCACCCGCGCCGGCACGCCCATGGCCCGCAGCAGCACCACGAAGGTGGTGGCAAAGTGCTCGCAGAAGCCCTCGCGCCGGTCCAGCCAGAACTCGTCGATCGCATCCCGCCCGTACAGCCCGGGCTGCAGGGTATAGCTGAAATTGCTGGTGCGGATATAGGCCATCAGCGCCGAGGCCAAGGTGCGTGCATCCACATCACCCAGGCGCGCCCGCATCTGGCTGGCCCAGGCCAGGGTGCGCGGGTTGTAGCCGCGGGGCAGCACCAGCAGGGCGCTCA
This sequence comes from Betaproteobacteria bacterium, assembly GCA_043756825.1. Taxonomy (GTDB): domain Bacteria; phylum Pseudomonadota; class Gammaproteobacteria; order Burkholderiales; family Burkholderiaceae_C; genus Pseudaquabacterium. Next base: position 966 of record JAYUQJ010000199.1, read on the forward strand.
GTTCGGCATCGTCGAGCCGGCGTCCGTGCTCGAAGCGGGTCCAGGCCTGGGCGTGAAGGCGCAGGCGCTCGCCCACCAGCCGGTCGGTGTGCCACTGCAGGTCGCTGCCCTGGAACACGGTCCAGTCAGGCAGTACCGGCGCCAGGCCAGGGTAGTCCGGGCTAGCCTCCAACAGGGGCAGCAAGGGCAGGCGGATGGGCTCGAGCAGCATCTCGTAGGGCCAGGCCTTGCCCTGGGTGCGCAGATCGACCGGCGCGGGCGGGCGCTGGCCGGCGAACACCGACTGGCGCCATTCCAGGCCGTCAAAGCGCGACAGCACCGGCCCGCGGAAATAAAGCAGTTCGGCGGGCGGGGTGCCGGCCTCGAAGCGGATGCGCAGCGCGATGCTGTCGTCGCTGGCCAGCTCGGCCACGCCGCCCAGGCGCAGGCTGCCCGACAGACCGGTGCGGCCCACCGCGTCTTGCGGCAGGCCCCACAGCGGGCCCAGGCGCGGGAACAACACGAACAGCACCACCATCAGCGGCAGCCCGATCAGGGCCGAGCGGGCTGCAATGCCGCCGGCCAGGCGCAGCGGCGGGCGGCCCACCGGCATGTTGGCAAGCACCAGGGCGGTAAGCAGGCCCCAGGCAGAGACCCCCATGGCCAGCGCGGTGAGCAGCGACTGCGAGTACAGGCACAGCGTGAGCACCAGGAAGAAGCCCAGGAAGAACACCACCAGGGCGTCGCGCCGGGCGCGCAATTCCAGTGTCTTGAGCGCCATCAGCACCACCAGCAGGGTGACGCCGGCTTCGCGACCCAGCAGGGTGCGCTCGCTCCAGGCGGTCAGGGCCATGCCCAGCAGCAGCACCGCCATGATCACCCAGCGCGAGGGCAGGGCCCCCTGCACCAGGGCCAGGCGGGCGCGCCAGGCCAGCACGCCCAGGGTCAGCACTGCGCACCACAGCGGTTGGCGGACCAGGTGAGGCAGCACGGTCCAGCCGATCACCGCCAGCTGGAACAGGGTGTCGCGGGTCTCGCGCGGCCAGACCCGCCATGCCAGCCAGCGTGCCTGCCAGCGCGCGGTGCTCACGGCCCGTCCTGCACTGGCGGGGCGCCTGGCGCCGGCCACAGGGCCAGGGCCTGCAGTGCGTTGCGCCGCTGGGCCAGGCCGTGGGCCGGGGCCAGCCGCTGCCCGGGCAAGGCCAGACCATAGGCCTGGCCTTGCTGGTCGGCGGCCAGCACCCAGGCCGCCAGGCGCGACAGGCGCGCCTCGGGCGCGACCGGGCCGGCGCCGGCGTAGTCCAGCAGCAGGTCGCGAGCGGCGGTGCTGCTGGTATCGCGGCTGACCCATTCACCGCTGCGCGCCGACTTCTTCCACACCACCTGGCGCAGCGTATCGCCGCGCTGGTAGGCCCGCACGCCGTCGAACTCGGCGCCCTGGGCACGCCGCGTCTGCAGCGGCCCATCGCCACCGGCCTGCGGCGGGGGCAAGGGTGGTGGTGCCGGTTCGGGCGCCGGGTAGACCAGCGCCAGCGTGGCCGGGCGCCACACGGTCCACACCCGAAACAGGCCCAGCGGGAAATGCGTCTCCACCAGCAGCGTGGGCAGCGGGTGCAGGCCGCGCTGGGCCGGCGTGAAGCGCAACCGGGCTACTGCGCTGCCCAGGGCCGGCACGTCGCAGAAGGCCATGCCGTGGCGGCGCGCCTCGTACAGGCCCAGGCCCACGCCGTGGCGCCCGTGGCTGGGGTTGTCCAGCACCACCTCCAGCGTGGCGGGTTCACCGGCGAAGACCGGCGCCGGTGGCTTGAGGTGCAAGACCAGGCGGCGCAGATTGCCATGGGTCTGGTGGATCGCCGCCAGCGCCGCGCCGCCGAGCAGGAAGGTCAGCGCATAGCCCAGGTTGAGCTGGTAGTTGATCGAGGCCAGCAGCATCACCAGCAGGGTGATGCCGAAGCCCCAGCCCGCCTTGGTGGGCAGGATGTAGAGATTGCCCTGGTTCAGCGTCCAGCGGTCGCTGCGGGGCAGGCGGCTCTCGAACCAGCGGCGGATGCGGCGGCCGATCATCAGGGTTCACCCACTCGGCCACCGCGCAGACGGCTCAAGCCGGGCAGCGGCCTGGGACGGCCAGCGCGTGCAAAGCGTTGCCCGGCCGGGCCATCACGGCATGCCGACCGCTTCGACCATCGCCCGCACCTGCTCGACCCGGCCGCGCCCGGCGCTGGCCAGGGGCTGCAGCCGGTGGGCGGCGGTCTGCGGCAGGATGGCCTGGATGTCGTCGGGGGCCACATAGTCGCGTTGCGCCAGCAGCGCCCGGGCGCGTGCCGCACGCAGGATGGCGATGCCGGCACGCGGGCTCAGGCCCTCGACGAACCATTGGCCCGAGCGGGTGGCGGCGATCAGCGCCTGCAGGTAGTCCAGCAATGCGTCGGACGCATGCACCTTGAGCACCTGGGCCTGGGCGTCCAGCAACTCGGCCGGGCCCATCACCGCGCCCAGGCGCCGGGCCAGGTGGCGGCGGTCCTCGCCGGCCAGCAGCGCCCGCTCGCTGGCGCGGTCGGGGTAGCCCAGGGTGATGCACATCAGGAAGCGGTCGAGCTGGCTCTCGGGCAAGGGATAGGTGCCGAGTTGGTCGCTCGGGTTCTGGGTGGCGATCACGAAGAAGGGCTGGGGCAGCGGCCGGGTCAGGTTCTCGACCGAGACCTGCTGCTCTTCCATCGCCTCGAGCAGGGCGCTCTGGGTCTTGGGCCCGGCACGGTTGATCTCGTCGGCCAGCAGCACCTGGGTGAAGACCGGGCCTTGATGGAACACGAAGGACTCGCTGCTGCGCTCGAACACGCTGACCCCGAGCAGGTCGGACGGCATCAGGTCGGCGGTGAACTGCACGCGCGAGAACTGCAGCCCCAGCGACACCGCCAGTGCATGCGCCAGGGTGGTCTTGCCGACGCCGGGCACGTCCTCGATCAGCAGATGGCCGCCGGCCAGCAGGCAGGCCACGCAGTCCTCGACCTGGGGCTGTTTGCCGACGATCACCGTGCTAATCTGGCTTGTGAGCTGCGCCAGGCGCTGCGCAAGTTTGTGATCAGCCATGCGCAGCACCATACCGGAAAACGATTCGAGACAACGATGCCCACTGCCTTCTACAGCCATGCCGAGTGCCGTTTGCACGATATGGGCGCAGGCCACCCCGAGTGCCCCCAACGCCTGGATGCGATCACCGACCAGTTGCTGGCCAGCGGCCT
>JAYUQJ010000200.1:0-4177 GCA_043756825.1 Betaproteobacteria bacterium
TGGATCTGGCTGGCTCGGTGACAATAATCTGACCACTTGCTTGGGTTTTGCCACCCTGGCGCCATCGCCCCTTCATGAACGCTCCCGATCGACGCGCCGCTGCCGGGCCACGGGCCCCCGACATGCCCAGCCCCGGGGCAGCCTGCGCGGTGGCGGTGCGCGGCGCCAGCGTCATCTACCCATCAGCCCAGCCCAACGACCCGCCGGTGCAGGCCCTCAGCAACATCGATCTGCAGATCCAGCAAGGCGAGTTCGTCTCGCTGATCGGCCCCTCGGGCTGCGGCAAGACCACCCTGCTGCGGGTGATCGCCGATCTGGAGCCGATCAGCGCCGGCCAGGTGCTGGTCAATGGCTTGAGCCCGCACGACGCCCGGCTGGCGCGGGCCTATGGTTATGTGTTCCAGGCGCCGGCCTTGTTCCCGTGGCGCACGGTGCTGGGCAATGTGATGTTGCCGCTGCAGATCCAGGGCCGGCCCAAGGCCCAGGCCGAGGCCGTGGCGCGCGAGCAGTTGGACCGGGTGGGCTTGACCGGCTTCGAGCGCAAATACCCCTGGCAGCTGTCGGGCGGCATGCAGCAGCGGGTGTCGATTGCCCGGGCGCTGGGTTTCGAGCCCAGGATCCTGATGATGGACGAGCCCTTCGGTGCGCTCGACGAGATCACCCGCGACGGCCTGAACGATCAGCTGCAACAGCTATGGCAGCGCGAGCGCCGCACGGTGGTGTTCGTCACCCACTCGATCGCCGAGGCGGTATACCTGAGCACTCGCATCGTGGTGATGTCGCCGCGGCCCGGGCGCATCCTGAAGATCATTCCGTCGACCTTGCCCGACGCGCGCACGCTGGGCCTGCGCGACACGCCCGAGTTCATGGCCCTGGCGCACGCGGTGCGCGAGGGCTTGGCGCAGGGCCATGGCGGCCGGCACTGAGCTGCGATGACACGCCTGTCGCTCACCCAGCGCTGGCTGCCGGTAGCCACGGTGCTGGCCCTGGTGCTGGCGCTCTGGTACGCCGGCGCCGTAGGCCTGAACCGCGCCGGCGCCATCGAGCGGGTGCTGGCCAACCGCCACCCCGACATCCACAAAAACGGCGGCTGGACCACCACCGAACTGATCCACACCACCTTGAACATGCAGCGACCGGTGCTGCCCGCGCCGCACCAGGTGGCGGTGGACCTGTACAACAGCCTGGTCGACTGGCCGCTCGATTCCCCCCGCAACCTGGCCTATCACCTGCTGGTCACGGCGCAGTCCACGCTGGTGGGCTTTGTGCTGGGCACCTTGCTTGGGGTGGTGCTGGCGGCGGCCATCGTGCACAGCCGCACGCTGGACCGGGCGCTGCTGCCCTGGATCGTGGCCAGCCAGACGGTGCCGGTGCTGGCCATCGCACCCATCGTGCTGGTGATCCTGGGCAGCCTGGGCTTCAGCGGCCTGGCGCCCAAGGCGACGATCGCGATGTACCTGTGCTTCTTCCCGGTGACGGTGGCGATGGTGCAGGGCCTGCGTGCGCCGCAACGCATCGAGACCGAGCTGATGCACACCTATGCCGCCAGCCGGCTGCAGGCTTTCTGGCTGCTGCGCATGCCGTCGGCGCTGCCCTATCTCTTCCCCAGCCTGCGGGTGGCGATCGCCGCGGGCCTGGTGGGCGCGATGGTGGCCGAGCTGCCCACCGGCGCGCAGGCCGGGCTGGGCGCGCGCCTGCTAACCGGCAGCTACTACGGCAACACCGTGGGCATCTGGAGTGCGCTGGTGCTGTCGGCGCTGCTGGGCCTGGTGCTGACGCTGGCGGTGGCGGCGGTGGAGCGGCTGGTGCTGCGGCGGGGCAGCGCAGCATGAGCGCTCCCGCACGGCCGCTCCGAAGGGAGCGCGTTTCTCCCTCGGGGAGGTGGTCACGCAGTGACCGGAGGGTAGACCCGTGACCTTCGCCAGCGATGCCTCCACCCCGCCAGCGAAGGCCGGCTTGGCCGTGGTTGCCAGCCTGTCGCTGGCCGCCGCCCTCTGGTGGCTGGTGGGCACGGCCCAGCAGCAGGCCGACTTCAGGCCCCTGCCCCTGGTGGCGCCGCTGCTGGCCGTGGTGTTCATCGCGGGCTTGAGCGTGCGCCGGGTGGCGGCGCTCGATGGCCGGCCCTGGTATGCCACCGCCAGCGCCGCGCTGTTCGGCCTGTGGGTGCTGTACTTCTGGCAGGTGGGCGTCACGCTGTTTGACGTGCCGCGGGTGCTGCTGCCGGCACCGTCGTGGATCGGCCAGATGCTGGTCGACCGCTGGGACACCCTGGCCAGGGACTTCGTGCAGACCGTGGGCAAGGCGGTGCTGGTGGGCTGGGTGCTGGGTTCGGGCCTGGGCTTCGTGGTGGGTGTGGCCATCGACCGTGCGCCCTTCCTGCAGCGCGGCCTGTTGCCCTTGGCCAACCTGACGTCTACCGTGCCGCTGGTGGCGGTGGCGCCGATCATGGTGATGTGGTTCGGCTTTGAATGGCCCAGCAAGGCGGCGGTGGTGGTGCTGATGACCTTCTTCCCGATGCTGGTGGCCACGCTGGCCGGCCTGCAGGCCGCGGGCCGGCTGGAGCTGGAGCTGATGCGCACCTATGCCGCCGGTTATGGCCGCACTCTGCTGGCCTTGCGCCTGCCGATGGCCATGCCCTTCCTGTTCAGTGCGCTGAAGGTGAATGCCACGCTGGCGCTGATCGGGGCGATCGTGGCCGAGTTCTTCGGCTCGCCCACGGTGGGGCTGGGCTTTCGCATCAGCACCGAGGCCGCGCGCATGAACATGGGCCTGGTCTGGGGCGCGATCGTGGTGGCGGCCGTCACCGGGTCGCTGGCCTATGCGCTGCTGGTACAACTGGAGCGGCGGGTGGCTTTCTGGCATCCTTCGGTCCGGTCGAAGTGACACAGAGTTTTCCAACCCAACGCAACACAGGAGCGAGCGATGATGACTTTCACGATCAAGGGTGTGGTGCTGGCGGCGGCGGTGGCCGTCTCGGCGCTGGCCAACCCCGCGCTGGCGCAGGCCGACAAGGTGGTGGTGCAGATGAAATGGGTGCCCCAGGCCCAGTTCGCCGGCTACTACGTGGCCGCCGCCAAGGGCTATTACAAGGCCGAGGGCCTGGACGTGACGATCAAGCCGGGCGGCCCCGATGTCAGCCCGGTGCAGGTGCTGGCCGGCAACCAGGCCGACGCCATCGTCAACTGGATGCCCGACGCCCTGGCCGCCCGCGAGGCCGGCGTGCCGCTGGTCAACATCGCCCAGATCTTCGACAAGTCGGGTCTGATGCTCACCTGCAAGAAGGCCAGCGGCGTGACCACCTCCAAGGATTTCAAGGGCAAGACCCTGGGCGTGTGGTTCGGCGGCAATGAGTACCCCTTCCTCAACTGGATGGGCAAGCTGGGCCTGAAGGTGGACACCGACGTGAAGGTGCTCAAGCAGGGCTTCAATGTCGACCCGCTGCTGCAGAACCAGGCAGCCTGCATCAGCACCATGATCTACAACGAGTACTGGCAGGTGGTGGATGCCGGCGTCAAGGAAAGTGACCTGGTCACCTTCTTCTACGAGAAGGAAGGTGTTGCCTCGCTCGAAGACGGCCTCTACGTGCTGGAAGGCAAGTTGAAGGACCCGGCCTTCGTTGCCCGCATGGGCAAGTTTTTGAAGGCCACGCTCAAGGGCTGGAACGACGCGGTGAAAGACCCGGCCGGTGCCGCCAAGATCGTGGTGGCGGCCGATCCTTCGGGCAGCGCCACGCTGAAGGTGCAGCAGCGCCAGATGGAAAACGTGGCCAAGCTGATCAGCAACGCCGGCACGGCCAAGATCGGCTACCTCGACCCGGCGGCCTACGAGCGCACGGTCAAGGTGTTGCTGGCCGGTGGCTCGTCGCCGGTGATCAAGAAAGACCCGGGCAAGGCGGCCTACACGCACGCCGTGTTCGAGGCGGCCAGCAAGTAAGGCACGGTGCCTCGTTTGCCGGAAGACGAGGCCCGCAAGGGCCTCATCCGCCAAACCAACGAGGCGCGCATCCTCAGCGCGGGCGAACGGGTGTTTGCCCGCGCAGGCTTCAACGGCGCCACCATGGCTGCCATCGCCGACGAAGCCGGCCTGCCCAAGGCCAACCTGCACTACTACTTTGGCAGCAAGCTCGAGCTTTACCGCGCAGTGCTTGCGCGCACGCTGCACGACTGGCTGGTGCCGC
>JAYUQJ010000201.1:0-4175 GCA_043756825.1 Betaproteobacteria bacterium
GGCGGTGGCGGTGGCGGTGGCGGTGGCGGTGGCGGTGGCGGTGGCGGTGGCGGTGGCGGTGGCGGTGGCGGTGCCACGGGCCGCCAGCTTAGCGGTGAATCCGCCCAGCGGGGCGGTCAGCCGAGCAAGCACCGCGCCGGTGCTGCACGGCGCCGCGCGGCACATGGCCGCGCGCCGGCCGCTCAGGCCGCGGCGATCATCTCGGCAGGGATCTGGTGATTCTGGCCACCGCGCTGGGCGATCTTGAGCGCACCCACCCGGTTGCCCAGCGCCACGCAGCGCGCCAGCGGCCAGCCCAGCGACAGCCCGTGCAGCAGCGCACCGCGGAAGGCGTCGCCGCAACCCGTTGGGTCCAGCACCTCGGTGGCCGGCACGCCCGGCACATGGGTACGCACGCCGGCCTGCCACAGGTCGCAGCCCTGCTCGCCCAACGTCACCACCACGCCCGCCAGGTTGGGCTGGCGCGACAGGTCTTCCAGCGTGCTGCCCATGCGCTCGCACAGCATGTGGCCTTCGTAGTCGTTGACCGCCACCCAGCGCGCCTGCCGGGTGAAGCGGCGCAGCTCGTCGCCGTCGAACAGCGGCAGGTTCTGGCCCGGGTCGAACACGAAGGGGATGCCGGCAGCGGCCAGCTGGTTGGCATGCTTCTGCATGGCCTCGCGCCCGTCGGGGGCGATGATGGCCAGCTGGATGTCCTTGCGGCCCGGCGGCACATCGGTGGTGTGGGCCAGCATCATCGCGCCGGGATGGAAGGCGGTGATCTGGTTGTTGTCCTGGTCGGTGATGATGATGCACTGCGCGGTATAGGTCTCGGCCGCTTGCAGCACCAGCGAATTGTCCAGGCCCCAGCTGTTGAGCCGCTGCAGATAGTCGCCACCGTCATTGCCCAGCGCGCCCTTGACCAGCGGCTTGCCACCCAGCAGGTAGAGGGTGTAGGCGATGTTGCCGGCACAGCCGCCGTACTCGCGCCGCAGCGTGGGCACCAGGAATGACACGTTCAGGATGTGCACCTTGTCGGGCAGGATCTGCTGCGAGAAGCGGCCCGGAAAGTTGGTGATGGTGTCGAAAGCAAGTGAGCCGCAGATCAGGACTGACATGGTGGGAAGGCTGGCCGCACCGGGCGCAGCAGGTTAGGGTGGATTCGGGCAGCCGTGCCAGGCCCGCTGCGGGGCCGCACGGCGCAAGCGCTCAAGGGTAAAACAATTCGACGGTGTAGCCGTCGATACGCTGCGCACTGGCCGACAAGACCGCCTGCAGCGTGACAGCCTGCCCGGCCGCAAGCGTGGGGCCGGCCAGGCCCAGCTCGGACAGCCGCAGCACCCGGCGGCTGACCAGCTGGCCTTGGCCGTTGGTCAGGCTCAGTTCGACGGCCGGCGCCAGCAGGGCGATGTCGGCCCGGTTGCGCAAGGCCAGGCTCAGCCGGTAGAGACCGGCGTCATCGATGCGGCCCAGCGCCGTGCTTTCCACCGCCAGTGCCTCGATCCGGCGCGGCGCCTGCACCTCGCAGCCCAGCACCGCACACAGGCCACGCAAGACCGGCGCCATGGCTGGGGCGCGGGCGGCCAGCAGGTCGCGGCCGAGCAGGGCCGCCTGCAGCGCGGCGGTCACGGCCAGCAGGCCGACCCCAGCCCGCAAAAGCCAGCGCACCCTGGGCTGGCGCCAGCGCGCCGCGCGATCGGCCGCCTGCAGGAAGCCGGCCGCAGCCTCGCCGCGCGCCTGGCTGCCGGTGGGCGCCATCGGCGTTGCATCGGCGATGGGGAAGGCGTCGTCACCGTCCTGGGACGCCAGGCGCAGCAGCGGCGCAGCGGGCCCGGCCTGGCTGCCGTCTGCGTCAGGCCGGTTGTCGTCGAAGCTGGGGTCCAGGCGCTGCGCCGGCCCGGCCCGGAGCTGGGTGCCGTCGGCCCGCGCGGCGGGGGGCGCGGCCCAGTCGGTGACGACCAGGGGCTCTTCAGGCTCGGGTGGCAGGCTGGCAGCGCCTGCCGGTGCCGCCGGGTGCTGGCTGGCGGCGGGCGCCGGGTCGGCCTCGGGTGCGGCAGCGGGCGACAGGTCGAGGTGCACGGGCGTGCCCTGGTCGATGTCGAACAGCACCTCGGCCGCGTCGAACACGCCATTGCAGCGTCCGCAGCGGACCCAGCCGGCCGAGATGCGCAACTGGTCCAGCACGACCCGGAAGACCGTGCCGCAGGACGGGCAGCGGGTGGCCAGGCTCACGGCGCGTGCTCGGGCTTGCGGGCTCTCGGGCTCGCGGGCGCTCAGCCCGGCCCTTGGGCGGTCATCAGGATCCAGCCCTCGGACTGATCGGCCACCTGCAAGGCCAACCAGGGCGCGTAGGCGGCCTTCAGCTCGTCGGCCTGGCGGTCCAGGATGCCGGCCAGCACCAAATGCCCGCCGGCCGCTACATGGCCGGCCAGCAAGGGCGCCAGCAGTTTGAGCGGGCTGGCCAGGATATTGGCCAGCACCAGGGGATAGGTGCCGCTGGCGGTGTCGGGCAGGCCGGCCTGCAAGGCCACGCCGTTGGCCTGGGCATTGGCCCGCGTGGCCAGCACCGCCGCCTCGTCGATGTCTACCGCATCGATCTGGCGCGCACCGTGCAATGCCGCGCCGATCGCCAGGATGCCCGATCCGCAGCCATAGTCCAGCACCCGGTGCCAGCCAGCGGCCAGGCCGGCCGCCTGTCGGGCGGTCCAGCGCAGGCACATGCGGGTGGTGGGGTGGGTGCCGGTGCCAAAGGCCAGGCCAGGGTCGAGCCGGATCACGGTGGCGGCAGCGACCGGGGCCTCGTGCCAGCTGGGCACGATCCAGAAACTGGGCGTGATCTCGACCGGCGCAAACTGGGATTGGGTCAGCCGCACCCAGTCCTGCTCGGCCACTTCGCCCAGTGCCAGCACCTGCAGGTCGCTGGCCCAGTCCTGGGCCAGCAGCAGGGTGACGGCCTCGGTGGCCTGGGCCTCGGTGGCAAACAGCGCGGTCAGGTCAGAGCGCTGCCAGCCCTCCTTGGGCGCGGGCATGCCAGGCTCGCCGAACAGCGCCTGCTCGTCGGCCGTGCCGGCGTCTGCATCGGCCACCGACACGCTCAGGGCATCGAGCTCGTCGACCAGCGCCTCGCTGACCGCTTCGACCAGCGCCTCGGGCAGGCGCAGCAGCAGTTCGTGCATGCCGCTCACCGCTTGCGCCGTTCCAGCCAGCCCTCCAGGTAATGGATGCTGGTGCCGCCCTCGATGAACTTGGCATCCACCATCAGCTCCCGGTGCAGCGGGATGTTGGTGCTGATGCCTTCGATCACCGTCTCGGACAGCGCGGTACGCATGCGCGCCAGGGCCTGCTCGCGGGTGTCGCCGTGCACGATGATCTTGCCGATCATCGAATCGTAGTTGGGCGGCACCACATAGTTGGTGTAGGCATGTGAATCCACCCGCACGCCCGGCCCGCCGGGTGCGTGCCACATCGTGATGCGGCCTGGCGACGGGGTGAACTTGTAGGCGTCCTCGGCATTGACGCGGCACTCGATGGCATGGCCGCGCATCTGCACCTGGCGCTGGGTGAAGGGCAGTTTCTCGCCGGCGGCCACCCGGATCTGCATCTGCACGATGTCGATGCCGGTGACCATCTCGGTCACCGGGTGCTCCACCTGCACCCGGGTGTTCATCTCGATGAAATAGAACTCGCCGTTCTCGAACAGGAACTCGAAGGTGCCCGCGCCGCGGTAGCCGATCTTCTTGCAGGACGCGGCGCAGCGGTCGCCGATGCGTTCGATCGTGCGGCGCGGGATGCCCGGGGCCGGCGCCTCTTCGATGATTTTCTGGTTGCGGCGCTGCATCGAGCAATCGCGCTCGCCCAGCCAGACCGCATTGCGGTGCCCGTCGGCCAGCACCTGGATCTCCACATGGCGCGGGTTCTGCAGGAACTTTTCCATGTAGACCGCCGGGTTGCCAAAGGCCGCGCCGGCCTCGCTGCGGGTGGTCTGCACCGCGTGCAGCAAGGCGGCTTCGGTATGCACCACCCGCATGCCGCGGCCGCCACCGCCGCCCGACGCCTTGATGATCACCGGGTAGCCGATGGCACGCGCCGCCTGCACGGTGCTCTTGGGGTCGTCGGTCAGGGCGCCCTCGGACCCCGGCACGCAGGGCACGCCGGCCTTGATCATGGCCTGCTTGGCCGAGACCTTGTCGCCCATC
>JAYUQJ010000202.1:0-11994 GCA_043756825.1 Betaproteobacteria bacterium
GCCAGCGTCTGCTCGACCAGCGCGCCGGCGCGGTCTGCGCCCAGCTGTGCCTGCACCGCCTTGACCGTCTCGGGCTCGGCGGTGGCATAGGCCAGCACCGGCCCGCCGCCCAAGTGCGGCAGCAGGGCTGCCAGGGCCTGCGCCGCAACATCCTGGCCGGCCGCGATGGCCAGCGGATCGACCGCAAACGCCGCCCCGCCGGCCTGCCGGAACTGCTGCACCTGGGCGTTGGTGGCCAGCGAGCAGCTGCCCGAGACCACCGCCCGCAGGCCGCGCGGCGGGGGCAGCTGGGCGGCCACCGCCGCGTCGCCCAACTGGCCACGCCAATGGGGCGGCAGGCCGATGGCGATGCCCGACCCGGCGGTGACCAGCGCCATGCCGGCCAGGGCCGGGCCGATGCGCAGCAGGTCGGCGTTGTCCACCGCGTCGACCACCGCCACGCCCACGCCCTGGGCCTGCAAGGCGGCGAAGCGCGCGCGGATCGCGTCGGCGCCGCGCGCCACCACGTCCTGCGCCACCAGGCCGACACGCCGGCGCGTCTGCGCCTGCATCACCCGCACCAGGTTGGCGTCGGTCATGGGGGTGAGCGGGTGGTGGCGCATGCCGCTGTCCGACAGCAGCAGGTCACCGACGAACAAGTGGCCCTTGAACACCGTGCGCTGGTTCTCCGGGAAGGCCGGGCAGGCGATGGTGAAGCCCCGGCCCGGGCCGTGCAGCGCGTCGAGCAGCGCATCGGTCACCGGGCCGATGTTGCCGGCCGGGGTGGAGTCGAAGGTCGAGCAGTATTTGAAGTAGATCTGCTGCGCGCCCCGGGCCCGCAGCCAGGCCAGCGCCTGCAGCGACTGGGCCACCGCATCGGCGGCTGGGACGGTGCGCGACTTCAGCGCCACCACCACCGCGTCGGCGTCGACCGGCGCGGCGCCATCGGCGGGCACGCCGATGGTCTGCACCGTGCGCATGCCGCTGCGCACCAGGTTGTTGGCCAGATCGGTGGCGCCGGTGAAATCGTCGGCAATGCAGCCCAGCAACATCAGCGTGGCTCCGGCAAGGTGATGCCCGGGAAGATCTTGATCACCGCGCTGTCGTCCTCCCGGGCAAAGCCGGCGCTCGACGCCTGCATGAACATCTGGTGCGCAGTGGCCGACAGCGGTAGCGGGAATTTGCTGGCCCGCGCGGTGTCCAGCACCAGCCCCAGGTCCTTGACGAAGATGTCCACCGCCGACAGCGGGGTGTAGTCGCCGGCCAGCACATGGGCCATGCGGTTCTCGAACATCCAGCTGTTGCCGGCGCTGTGGGTGATCACCTCGTAGAGCGCGTCGGCGTCCACGCCCTCGCGCAGGCCCAGCGCCATGGCCTCGGCGGCGGCCGCGATGTGCACCCCCGCCAGCAGCTGGTTGATGATCTTGACCTTGCTGCCGTTGCCGGCGCGGTCACCCAGCTTGTAGACCTGGGCGGCCATCGCCTCCAGCGCGCCGCCGGCCTTGGCGTAGGCCGCGGGCGTGCCGGCGGTCATCATCGTCATCTGGCCGCTGGCGGCCTTGGCGGCGCCGCCCGAGATCGGGGCGTCCAGGTAGAGCAGGCCGCGCTCGGCCAGGCGGGCCTCGAGCGCCACCGACCAGTGCGGGTCGACCGTCGAGCACATCACGAACAGGCTGCCGGGCCGCATCGCCGCAGCGGCACCCTGGGCGCCGAACAGCAGGTCCTCGGTCTGCGCGGCATTGACCACCACACTGACGATGCACTCGCACTGCGCCGCCAATGCGGCGGGCGACGCCCAGGCCGTGCCACCTTCGGCCGCAAAGGCTGCCGCAGCCTCGGCCCGCACATCGCACACCTGCACGGGGTAGCCGGCGCGGCGCAGCGATGCGGCCATGCCGCGTCCCATCGCGCCCAGGCCGATGACGCCAACAGGGGGTTTGTCAGACATGGGGAAGGTCCGTTCAAGAGGTCGGTGCCGCAGACCCCTGCGTCAGGGTCAAGCTGCCGGCAATATAGCCGCCCGATCGGTCAGATACTGCCGGAATGCCGTCGCCCAGACCGAATACCGCTGCCCCCCGCCTCTGCGCCTGGCTCGCCAGCCTGTTGCTGGCGGCCTGTGCCGGGCCGGGCCACCTGGCCGGTGACCTGCCGGCCCAGCCCGAGGCGGCGTCGGGAGACAGCCACAAGACGGCCCAATCGGCCTCACTGGCCCGGCGCTTTGCGGTGGCTGCGGCCAATCCCTTGGCCACCGAAGCCGGCTACCAGGTGTTGCGGGCCGGCGGCAGCGCGCTGGACGCGGCGGTGGCGGTGCAGATGGTGTTGACACTGGTCGAACCCCAGTCCAGCGGCATCGGCGGCGGCGCCTTCCTGCTGCATTGGGACGGCCGGCAGGTGCAGGCCTGGGACGGCCGCGAAACCGCGCCGGCCGGCGCCGACGAGCGCTTGTTCCTGCAGCCCGACGGCAGGCCGATGGCGCCGCAGCAGGCCATCCCGGGCGGGCGGGCGGTGGGGGTGCCCGGCGCGGTGCGCATGCTCGAAGCCGCACACCGCAGCCAGGGCCGGCTGCCCTGGGCGCAGCTGTTCGAACCCGCCATCGACCTGGCCGAGCGCGGGTTCGCGGTCAGCCCGCGGCTGCACACCCTGCTGGCGGCCGAAACCGCACTGCGCCAAGACCGGCAGGCCGCCGCCTACTTCTACCGTGCCGACGGCCAGCCCCACGCGGCGGGCCATGTGCTGCGCAACCCGGCGCTGGCCCAGGTGTTGCGGGCCATCGCCCTGCACGGCAGCCTGGCCCTGCACAGCGGGCCGGTGGCCGCCGACATCGCGCGCCGGGTTCAGGGCCACCCGAACAACCCCGGCCGGCTGACCCTGGCTGACCTGGACGGCTACCGCGCGCTGTTGCGCGAGCCGATCTGCACCGACTGGCAGGCCCGCTACCGGGTCTGCGGCATGCCGCCGCCGTCCTCGGGCCACCTGGCGATGATGCAGATCCTGGGCCTGCTGGCACACAGCGCGCCGGTGCCGCAGCCGCAGCCGCAGCCCGCCGGTGTGCCCGGCGCCGACTGGTTGCACCTGTACGCCGAATCCGCCCGCCTGGCCTTTGCCGACCGGGCCCAGTACGTGGCCGACCCGGCCTTTGTCAGCGCGCCAGCGGGCGACTGGGCCCGCCTGCTGGACGCCCACTACCTGCGCCAGCGCGCGGCCCTGATCGGCCCGCGCAGCATGGGCCTGGCAAGCGCCGGCCAGCCGGGCGGGCAGCGCAGTGCCTGGGCGCCCCAGCCCGATCAGCCCGAGCATGGCACCAGCCACATCAGCATCGTCGACGGCTGGGGGCAGGCGCTGTCGATGACCACCACCATCGAGGATGTGTTCGGCGCGCGCATCCTGTGCGACGGTGGCAGCGGACTGGCCGGCGGCTTCCTGCTCAACAACCAGCTCAGCGATTTTTCCTTCGCGCCCCAGGATGCACAGGGCCGGCCGATAGCCAACCGGGTGCAGCCGGGCAAGCGTCCGCGCTCCAGCATGAGCCCGACCCTGGTCTTCGACCGGCAGGACGGCCGCTTGTTGATGAGTCTGGGCTCACCCGGTGGCGCGGCCATCATCCACTTCACCACCAAGGCGCTGATCGGCAGCCTGGCCTGGGGGCTGGACCCGCAGCAGGCGATCAACCTGCCCAACTTCGCCAATTTCAACGGGCCGACGGTGCTGGAGCGGGGTCGCTTTCCGGCCAGCACCGTGGACGCGCTGCGGGCCCGCGGTCACCAGGTGGTGGAGACCGACCTGAACAGCGGCCTGCAGGCCTTGCAGCGCACCGCATCGGGCTGGGCGGGCGGCGCCGACCCGCGCAGGGAAGGCCGGGTGCGCGGCGATTGACGCTGCGCCGCCGCCCCTACCCTGAGTGGGATGACCGCCGCCTCAGCCTACCCCCACCTGCTGCAGCCCCTGGACCTGGGCTTCACCCGGCTGAAGAACCGCGTGCTGATGGGCAGCATGCACACCGGGCTGGAGGACGGCCGCAAGCATTTCGGGCGCATGGCCGCCTTCCTTGCCGAGCGGGCGCGCGGCGGCGTGGGCCTGATCGTCACCGGCGGCTTTGCGCCCAATATCGAGGGCCGGGCCAAGCCCTTTGCCGGCACCCTGGCCACGCCGGCCGCAGCGGCCCGCCACCGTAACGTGACGTACGCGGTGCATGCCGTGGGCGGCAAGATCGCGCTGCAGATCCTGCACGCCGGCCGCTATGGCTACAGCCCGCTGTGCGTGGCGCCGAGCCGGCTGCAAAGCCCGATCTCGCCCTTCACGCCGCGGGCGCTGAGCGAGCGCCGCTACTTCGCCCGCCGCATCCTGCTCAGCGGGTTGACGCTGCACCTGGGCCGGCAGGTCGACGCCGCGCGGCTGCTGGCCGGCGGCTTCGACCAGGTGATCCTGGCCACCGGGGTCAGAGACTGAGAGGATTTCGAGCGTGACCGAGTAACGCCACAAAACGTGCTCGATCAAGTGCAGTGTTCGATGCTGTGAGCGACTCAAGAAAACCGATGGATTTGCCGCTGTGGCTAGGCGTAAACCGCAGCTATGCCCAGTGGCATGGCGAGGATTTGCAACGCCGCCACAGCGGCAAATCCACGGTCTTATGTCGCGAATAGCGTTGAACACTGCACTAGACGCAAAGCGCAGCCATAGCCCGGGCTATGGCGAGCATTTGCAACGACGACCGGGTGCGTTTTGGGGCCTCACGCGGGTGCCATTCATTTCGTCAACACCCTCTCAGCCCGCGCGACCCGCGCATCCCCGGCCAGGACCACCCCAGGGTGCTGAGCTATGCCGACGTGCTGCTGCAGCGCAGGCCGGTGGGCCAGCGGGTGGCCATCGTCGGGGCCGGCGGCATCGGCTTGATGTGGCCGAGTACCTGGCCAGCGGCAGCGACCTGGGCCACCCGTCCACCAGCCTGGGCCTGGCCGCCTGACAGCGCGAATGGGGTCTGACCGACCCAGAGATCCAGCGCGGCGGCGTGGTGCGGCCGCAGCCGGACGCGCCGGTGCGCCAGCTGACCCTGCTGCAGCGCAAGCCGGGCAAGCATGGCGGCGGCCTGGGCAAGACCACCGGCTGGATCCACCGTGCGGCGCTGAAGATGAAGCAGGTGGAGATGCTGGCCGGCGTGAACTACGAGCGCATCGGTGACGAGGGCCTGTTCATCACCTTCGGCAAGGACCACCGCCAGGGCACCGTGCTGGCGGTCGACAACATCGTGTTGTGCGCCGGCCAGGCGCCGCTGCTGGCCGCATGCATGCCGGTACACCTGATCGGCGGCGCCCAGGAAGCCGGCGAACTGGACGCCAAGCGCGCCATCGATCAGGGCAGCCGGCTGGCGGCCCGGCTGTGACCGGGGCGCCGGGCGGCGCGGCTCAGGTCGGTGATCGGCCCGGCACCTGGCCCAGCCTCGTCGCCGGTGGGCGGGGTCGGCCCGACCATCAACCGCCCACCCGCTTGACGCGGTGGCCCGCCTGCTGCAGCAACTCGGCCACCCGGCTGCGATGGTCGCCCTGGATCTCCAACACGCCGTCCTTGACCGCCCCGCCAGCACCGCAGGCCGTGCGCAGGCGCTTGCCCAGCGCGGCCAGTGCGGCGGCGTCCAGCGCCAGGCCGCGCACCAGCGTCACCGCCTTGCCGCCGCGGCCCTGGGTCTCGCAGCTGAGGCGGGCCGTGCCGTCCCCCGCAGGCAGCCCGGGCCGCTGGGCGGCGCACAGGCAGTCCGCCAGGGGCTGGCGGCAGGCCGGGCACATGCGGCCGCTGTCGGTGGAGTAGACCAAGCCGCCGGTCGAGGGTTTTTTCATGCCTTGCCTTCCATCACGGGGCCGCTGCCCGGACCCGCCGCGACGCGCAGGCCCTGGGTCTCGGGTCGCAAAACCATAGCGCGGCTGAGCCGCCACCGGCAAGCGCAGCGGCACCGGCACCGCCCCCGCCGGCGTCGGCCAGCGGGTGACCTTGCCAAGCGCGTTGCTGGCGCTGCGCTGCCGGCGCTCAAAGGCCGGGCAGATCCGCAGCTATGCTCCGGCGCGCCGACCCACCCGCCGCTCGCGAAGCCCCGTCCATGACCTTCAATCTGCACCCCCTCCACCGCCAGCCTGCACGGCCGACTCGCCTGGCCGAGCCCCGCCCTGGCGCGGCGCTGCTGGCCAGCGCCGGCCTGCTGCTGGCCGGCAGCGCCCTGGCCGGCCGCCCGCTGTCCACCGACGACCCCAATACCGCCGATGCCGGCACCTGCCAGGTCGAGCTGTGGACCGAGCGCAGCCGCGGTGCGGCCGACGGTGGCACGGTGCTGGCGCCGACCTGCGGGCTGGCGCCGGGCCTGGAACTGGGCGCCGACCAGCGCTGGGCCCGGGCCGGGCAAGACCCGCGCGCCAGCGCCGGCCTGGGCTTGAAATGGGCACCCCAGGCCGGCCAGCACGACACCGCGTGGGCCCGCTGGGGCTGGGCCTGAAGCTGTCGCTGAGCTACGACCGGCCACAAGCGGCCGGCTGGCGCCACAGCAGCGTGGGGCTGCTGGTGCTGGCCGCGCTCAAGCCGACCGCGCAACTGCAGCTGCTGGCCAACCTGGGGCCGGTGCGCGATACCGCCAGCGGCGACACCACCACGCTGATGAGCCTGGCGCTGGCCTGGACGCCGCTGCCCGCGGCACTGTTGTTCGCCGAGACCCAGGCCAACGACCGGCCGGCCAGCGCCGGCGGCACCGTCAACAGCCTGGGCGGGCGCTGGTGGCTGCGGCAAGATCAGCTGGGACTGGACCTGAGCGCCAGCCGCGAGGCGGGCAGCAGCCTGGCCAGCCGCTGGTCGCTGGGCCTGGGCTGGTACGGCATCGGCTGGTAGCGACGACCGACCTGCGGCCCCGCCGGCTGCCGGCTCAACCGTGCTGCAGCCCGGCCGCCGCGATGCCGGCGATCACGATCTGCTCGTCCTCATCGCCGGTGCCGCCCGACGCCCCGGCCGCACCGATCACCTGGCCGTCGGCCGTCTTGATCAGCACCGCGCCGGTCTGCGGAACGAACTTCTGCTGCGCCACCGCCGCCACCGCACCAAAGAAGGCCGGCAGGTCCTTGGCGCGCTGGGTCAGCACCCGCGAACTGGCGCCCAAGCCCACCGCAGCGGCCGACTTGCCCAGCGCGATGTCCAGCCGCAGCGCGCTGGCGCCGTCCTCGCGGGCCGAGACCACCACCTGGGCGGCGGCATCCACCACCACCACCCCCATCGGCTTGAAGCCATGCGCGCGGGCGCTGGCCAGGGCGGCCTGCAACAGGGTCTGGGCTTGGGACAGGGTCAGGGTCAGGGTGCTCATCAGGAATCCTCGGGGCTGGGGGAAAAGCCCGGATTCTTGCCGACATTGCCGGCCCGGCCGGCCCGGCCGGCGCTGCGGCACACTAGCGGCTCAGCGCCCGGCCGTCCGGGCACCCAACCGCAAGCCGCGCAGGGCCCGCCTTGAACCCGCCTGACACCATCGCGCTGCTGCTGACCGACATCGTCGACAGCACGGCCCTCACCGAGCGCCTGGGTGCGGCCCGATCGGCGGCGCTGTGGTCGGCGCATGACCGCATCGCGCGCGATCTGGTGCGCCAGTGGCGCGGCCGCGAGATCGACAAGTCCGACGGTTTCCTGCTGCTGTTCGACGCGGCCGGCGACGCGCTGGGTTGCGCGATGGCCTACCACCAGGCCCTGGCCGCGCTGGAGGTGCCGCTGCGCGCCCGCGCCGGCCTGCATGTGGGCTGCGTCACGCTGCGCGACAACCCGGCCGAAGACGTGGCCCGCGGTGCCAAGCCGGTGGAGGTCGACGGCCTGGGCAAGACCATCGCCGCGCGCGTGATGGCCACGGCGGTGGGCGGCCAGACCCTGCTGACCAGCGAGGCCCGCGCCGCACTCAACGGCGCGGCCGGCAGCAGCGCAGACCTGCGCCTGTTGTCGCACGGCCACTGGCGGCTCAAGGGCCTGCCCGAGCCGATGGAGCTGTTCGAGGCCGGTGGCCCGGACGCCCCGTTCACACCGCCGCCCGATGCCGCCAAATCCTACCGCGTGGTGCGCCAGGGCGACCTGTGGCAACCGGCGCGCGAGGTGCGCCACAGCCTGCCGGCCGAGCGCGACGCCTTCGTCGGCCGCCAGGGCGCGTTGCAGGCACTGGCCCAGCGCTTCGAGCGCGGGGCCCGCTTGGTCTCGCTGCTGGGCCTGGGCGGCAGCGGCAAGACCCGGCTGGCGCTGCGTTTCGGCCGCGCCTGGCTGGGCGACTACCCGGGCGGCGTGTGGTTCTGCGACCTGGCCGGCGCGCGCGACCTCGACAGCCTGCTGCGCGCGGTGGCCCTGGGC
This sequence comes from Betaproteobacteria bacterium, assembly GCA_043756825.1. GTDB lineage: Bacteria > Pseudomonadota > Gammaproteobacteria > Burkholderiales > Burkholderiaceae_C > Pseudaquabacterium. Next base: position 8,323 of record JAYUQJ010000202.1, read on the forward strand.
CTGGACCTGCCGCTGGGCCGCGCCGACCCGACCGAGCAGATCGGCCACGCCATCGCCGGCCGCGGGCCCTGCCTGGTGATCTTCGACAACTTCGAGCAGGTCGCCCGGCTGGCCGAGGCCACGCTGGGCCGCTGGCTGGACCGCGCATCCCAGGCCCGGCTGCTGGTGACCACGCGCGAGCTGCTTTGCATGGTGGGCGAAGAGGGCATGACCCTGCCGCCGCTGGGCCCGCCCGAGGCCGAAGCGCTGTTTCTGCTGCGGGCCCGCGCGGTGCGCCAGGATTACCAACCCGACACCGACGACACGGCCGCCATCGGCACACTGGTGCGCCTGCTCGACGGCCTGCCGCTGGCCATCGAACTGGCCGCCGCGCGGGTGCGCATGCTGCCGCTGCGCACGCTGCTGGCACGCATGCGCGAGCGCTTCAAGCTGCTGACCTCGGGCGCCGGGCGCAGTGACCGCCAGGCCACGTTGCGTGCGACCTTCGACTGGTCCTGGGACCTGATGACCGAGAGCGACCGCGCCGCGCTGGCGCAACTGTCGGTGTTCGAGGGCGGATTCACGCTGGAGGCTGCGCAGGCGGTGCTGGACCTGTCGGCCATCGACCCCGACGCCTGGGGCGAGGACGCGGTGGGATCGCTGGTCGACAAGTCCTTCGTCCGCGCGCTGGGCGACGACCGTTTCGACCTGCTGGCCAGCGTGCAGGACTATGCCGCCGAACATCTGCGCAGCGCCGGTCGCTTTGCCGGCAGCGGCGAGGCCGCAGCCCAAGCCGCCCGGTCGCGCCATGGCGACTGGTTTGCCGCACTCGGGCCGGTGCGCGCCACCGAGCAGGCCTGCGCCGACCTGAACAATCTGTTGGCGGCCTGCCGGCGCGCGCTGCGGCGCGGCGACGCCGCCCAAGCGGCCGGCGCCTTGGAGGGCGCCTGGGCGGCGCTGCGCCGGCACGGACCGTTCAAGACCGGGCTGGAGCTGGCCGAGGCGGTGTGCGCCCGGGACGACCTGGATACCCGCGCCGCCGGCCGCGCCCGGCTGGCGCTGGGCCAGGCCCTGGACGCCTCGGGCCGGCTGGCGGAATCACGCCAGGCCATCGGCCAGGCGCTGGCGCTGGCGCTGCAGGCCGGCGACCACGCCTGCGAGGCCGGTGCGCGCCTGCAACTGGCCGGCCTGGACCTGCGCGACGGCCGGCTCGACGCCGCTGCCGCCGGCCACACCGAGGTGCTGCGCCAGGCCCGCCAACTGGGCCTGGCGGCGCTGGAGTGTGCGGCCCTCAACGGCATGGGCAATGCCGCGATGAACTGCGGCGCGATGGACGAGGCCCGCGCCCACTACGCCGCCTGCCTGGCGCTGGCCCGGTGCTGCGGCGACCGCCACTGGCAGGGCAGCGCGCTGGGCAACCTGGGCGGCCTGGACGCCACCATCGGCGGCCTGGTCGAGGCCCAGGCCCAGTACGAGGCGGCACTGCAGATCGCCCGTGCCCTGGGCGACCGCCAGCGCGAGGGTTTCACCCAGGCCAACCTGGGCCTGTTGCACCAGATGCAGGCCCGCCCCGATCTGGCCATTGCCGCCGGGCTGCAGGCCCTGGTCGTGGCGCGCGAACTGGGCCATGGCCGGCTGGAATGCACCGTGCTGTGCAACCTGGGCATCAGCGAGGTCGAGCAGGGCGACACCGCTGCCGCCTTGGCGCACTATGCCTCGGCGCTGGGGGTGGCCCAGCAAGTGGCCGACCGCCGGCTGGAGGGCCTGTGCCTGGGCTACCTGGGCCTGGTGCAGGCCCGCCAGAATGATTTCGACGACGGCCGCCTGCATCTTGCCCAGGGCGAGGCGCTGCTGCGCCAGATGGTCGACCTGCCCGGCCTGGGCGTGCTGCTGTGCGGCAGCGCCGAGTGCGAATGGCGCGCCAAGCGCCACGGTGCGGCGCTGGACGCCTACGCCGAGGCCGGCCAACTGGCCACGCAAATCAATGCCGGACCGCAGTCCGAGCTGGGCCAGGCCCTGGCCCGGGTGGCGGCCTTGATGCAGGCGCCGGCCTGATCACTCGTTCTGGATGAACGGGTCGAGCGTGGGCAGGGCCGTGCCGCCCTGGTTGACGTTGACGTCGTACTTGTAGCGCTTGCCGGCGACATGGCCGCTGCGCGCGCACTTGAAGACGGTGCCTTGCTGCATCGGCTTGCAGTTCTGGAAGGCGCCGCCGCCCTCCTTGATCACGATGCCATCGGCCGGGAAGGTGTGTCCCGGTGTGCCGAGCTGCCAGCGGATCGCGCCATGGCTGCGATTGACCTGCGCCACCTGCTCGGGCACCTGGATCTTGCCGCCCACGACCTGGACCTGGATCACCCGATCCGTGTCTTGCGCCTGCGCGGCGCATGCCGTGAGCCCTGCGGCCATCAGCAGCAACAGTCTTGCCTTCATCATGAGTTCCTCCTCGGCCGATCACAGGGTATGGACGGCTGTGACATTGTGTGTCGCAAGCTGCGCCGAAGCGTCATCATCCTGGGGGGATCAAGCGGCCGGCGGCACCGGACAGGCCTCGATCACCACCGGCCGGACGGGCGGCGCCCGGTCTTCCAGTCGCAATGCCCCCAGCAAGGCCGCGCAGGCCGCGTCGGCGGACGCCGCGTCGGCCGCATGCACCCGCAGCAGCGGGTCGCCGGCACGCAGCCGCGTGCCCAGCGCTTGCAGCTGCGACAGCCCCACCCGGGCATCGACCCGATCAGCAGCCAGGCGGCGGCCGCCGCCGAGTGCCACCACCACCAGGCCCAGGGCCCGGGTGTCCATCGCCGCCAGCACGCCGTCGCGCGGCGCCGGCAGGTCACGCTGTACCGGGGCAGTGGGCAGGTGGGCCTGGGCCAGCACGTCGGCCGGGCCGCCCAGCCCGGCCACCATGCGGGCAAAGCACTCGGCAGCGCGGCCGCTGTCCAGGGCCGATTCGGCCAGGCAGTGGGCGTCGGCCAGGGACGGCGCCAGGCCGCCCAACTGCAACATCTGCGCCGCCAGCGCCAGGGTCAGCGCCAGCAGGCGAGGGTCGCGCACGGCACCGGTCAGGAAGGCCAGGCTCTCGGCCACCTCCAGCGCATTGCCGGCGCTGTGGCCCAGCACCTGGTCCATGTCGGTGATCAAGGCCCGGCAGGGCAGGCCGGCCTCGCCCGACACCGACACCAGGTTGGCGGCCAGCGTGCGGGCCTCGTCCACCCCGGTCATGAAGGCGCCGTTGCCGACCTTGACATCCATCACCAGGCCCTGCAGGCCGGCGGCCAGCTTCTTGCTGAGGATGCTGGCGGTGATCAGCGGCACCGATTCGACGGTGGCGGTGACGTCGCGAATCGCATACAGCCGGCGGTCGGCCGGCGCCAGGCGGGCTGTCGGGCCGATGATGGCGCAGCCGGCCTGGGCCAGCACCCGGCGCAGCACGGCCGGCTCCGGGTCGAGCCGGTAGCCCGGCAGGGCCTGCATTTTGTCCAGGGTGCCACCGGTGTGGCCCAGGCCGCGGCCCGAGACCATCGGTACCACCCCGCCACAGGCCGCGACGATGGGCGCCAGCACCAGGCTGACCTTGTCGCCCACGCCGCCGGTTGAGTGCTTGTCGACGATGGGCCGCCCGAAGCCGGCGCGCGACCAGTCGATCACGCTGCCCGAATGCGTCATCGAGCGCGTGAGGGCGGCGCACTCGGG
>JAYUQJ010000203.1:0-4173 GCA_043756825.1 Betaproteobacteria bacterium
GGCGGCGGGCCAGCAACTGCGGCAGGCGGTGCAGGGTCTGCGGGCCGAAGACCACGTCTACATAAGGCGCGCGGTCGAGGATGGCCGCGCCCTCCTGGCTGGCCACGCAGCCGCCCACGCCGATCATCACGCCGCGGGCCTTCAGGTGCTTGACGCGGCCGAGGTCGGAGAACACCTTCTCCTGCGCCTTCTCGCGCACCGAGCAGGTGTTGAACAGGATCAGGTCGGCCTGCTCGGGGTCGAGGGTGGGCTCGTAGCCTTCGGCGGCATGCATCACGTCGGCCATCTTGCTGGCGTCGTATTCGTTCATCTGGCAGCCGAAGCTGCGGATATAGACCTTCTTGCTCATCGGGCTGTCACTTCGTGCTCAGGGTTTGGTCCAGGTCTGCGCGGCCGGGCTGAAGACCCAGCGCTGGGCATCCTCGGGCGTGGTGGGCCACGGCTTGCGCGCGGCCTCGTCGGGGGTGAGGATCCACACCTTGTGTACCCCGCCCGAGGGCTCGCGGGTGTAGTGCACCAGCAGCGGCTGCCCCACCAATGCGCCCGACATCTGCTGCATATCGTTGGCCCCGCGGATACGGGCGCCCGGCGACAGCCGCGCCGGCAGGCCATTGAGCAGCACTTCGGGTGGCTGGGTGACCACCAGTTCGCCGCGCAGCGCATTGACGGGGAAGGGGCGGCTGGTCTGCGCCGTGGCGGGCCCGGCGCAGACCAGCAGTGCCAGAGCGAGCAGGGCAGGGGCGGTGCGGGCCGACAAGGCCAGGGGTGCACAGCGGTTCATGGTGTGGATCCAGGGGCTGTGGAGCAAGCGGCGCCGGGGGCCCGGCGCAGGTACGACAGTGTAGTAGGCCGGCGCGCTTGCCCAGGGGGCAGGCCGCTGCGTCAAGTCCACAGGGCGGCGCATCAGAGGCGTCAGCGGGCGCGGTGCGCACCGCCGCAGCCCTTCGCTGCCCAGCCACGGCCGATCTCAGAGTGACGGGCAGGCATTGCATCGATCTTCATCGGCCTTTTCGGTGGGTGCGTCGGCGTCGCAGCGCCGGGGCCGCAAGGCTTGGGCGGCTTTTGTCGGGGGTGATTGGCGGGGCGCGTTGTGGCGCGGCCTTCAAGCCGGCGGCGCGGTGGGCCCGAGCAGCGCGCTGCCGCTGTCGTCCTTGAGTGCCACGCCCGAGACGCGCCGGCGCAGCGCCTCGTGCAACAACCAGGCCAGGCGCCGGGCCGCCAGTGCCGGGGGCAGGCCGGCCGGCCGGATGTTGGACACGCAGTTGCGCTGCGCGTCGCTGCACCCCACTTTCGGCGCCAGGGTGAGGTAGGCGCCCAGGCTGTCGGGGGCGCTCAGGCCTGGCCTTTCGCCCACCAGGATCAGCACCAGGCGGGCCTGCAGCAGGGCGCCGATCTCGTCGGCCAGCGCTACCCGGGCCTGCGTGGCGATCACTGGCGGGGCCAGCGTGAGCCTGGGCGCCAGCAGCGGCAGCAGGGCCGCCAGCAGCGGCGCCGCATGCCGCTGCACCGCCACCGCCGACAGGCCGTCGCCCAGCACCAGCGCCAGGTCCACCGGGCCGCAGGCTGCGGCTTGCAGGCCCTCGGCATTGGCCGGGGCCAGGCGGCGACCCCAGTCGGGCCGGCGCAGGTAGCTGTCGCGGTCGGGGGCACGGCTGCGCACCTGCAGGGGCCGCAGGCCCAGCGTGGCCAGGTCCGCCGCAAGCGCGCCGGTGTCGAGCGCGATGTGCACAGCGTCGCGGGCCTGGGCATGGGCGGCGGCAAAGCGCAGCAGCTCGGCGGTGGGCAGGCTGCTGCCGGCCCGGCCGAGCGCGATGCGGGCGGGTGTGTGGCGCCGCAGATCGGCCCAGGGGTCGGCGGGTGGCGCGGCCGGCTTCATGACGACGGGGCGGTCAGCAAGGGGCTGAGCGTGCGGGCCAGCGCCGGCGCATGGGTGGCGGGCAGCAGGCGCCCGTCAAGCCCGGTGATGCCCTGCTGCTGCAACCAGATCTCAAATTCGGGCGCCCGCTTCAGACCCAGCAACTGGCGCGCGAACAGCGCGTCGTGGAAGGACGTGCTCTGGTAGTTGAGCATCACGTCGTCGGCCCCTGGCACCCCCATCATGAAATTCAGGCCGGCCGCTGCCAGCAGCACCAGCAGGTTGTCCATGTCGTCGCTGTCGGCTTCGGCATGGTTGGTGTAGCAGATGTCGCAACCCATCGGCAGGCCCAGCAGCTTGCCGCAGAAGTGGTCTTCCAGCCCGGCGCGGATGATCTGCTTGCCGTCGTAGAGGTATTCGGGGCCGATGAAGCCGACCACCGTGTTGACCAGCAGCGGCCGGTAGCGCCTGGCCACGGCATAAGCGCGGGCTTCCAGGGTCTGCTGGTCTACGCCATGGTGGGCCTGGCCCGACAAGGCGCTGCCCTGGCCGGTTTCGAAATACATCACGTTGTCGCCCAAGGTGCCGCGCTTCAAGGCCAGTGCGGCGGCATGGGCCTCGTCCAGCAGCGCCAGGCTGACACCAAAGCTGCGGTTGGTGGCCTCGGTGCCGCCGACGGACTGGAACACCAGGTCCACCGGCGCACCCCGCGCCACGGCCTGCAGGGTGTTGGTGACATGGGTCAGCACGCAGGCCTGGGTGGGGATCTGGTGACGCTGGATCAGGCTGTCCAGCAGGTGCAGCAGGTCGACCAGCTCACTGACGTTGTCGCTGGCCGGGTTGATGCCTATCACCGCGTCGCCAGCGCCGTACATCAGGCCGTCCAGGATGCTGGCGGCGATACCGGCCGGGCTGTCGGCCGGGTGGTTGGGTTGCAGGCGCACCGCCAGGACGCCAGGCTGCCCCAGGGTGTTGCGAAAGCGCGTGATCACCCGGCAGCGGCTGGCCACGAGCATCAAATCCTGGTTGCGCATCAGCTTGCTCACGGCCGCCGCCATCTCGGGGGTCAGGCCGGCAGCCAGCGTTGCCAGCGCGGCCGGGCTGGCGCCGTCGGACAGCAGCCAATCACGCAGCCCGCCCACCGTGAGGTGGGCAATGGGCGCGAAGGCCGCCGCATCGTGGCTGTCAATGATCAGGCGGGTGATCTCATCCTGCTCGTAGGGCACCACCGCCTGCTGCACAAAGGTGGCCAGCGGCAGGTCGGCCAGCGCCAGGCGTGCGGCCACCCGCTGCTGCGCGCTGCTGGCGGCGATGCCGGCCAAGGCATCGCCTGACCGGTGCGGCGTGGCCTTGGCCAGCAAGTCGGCCAGGCTGTCGAAGGGGTAGGTCTGGCTGCCGACGCGGGCACGGTAGGACATAGGCGGGCGGCTGGGGTGGCGGGTGGGCCGATGATGGTCGCGGGCCCGGCCGCTGGCAAGCACCGAGCGGCCAGCGGCTGCGCCGGCCGATTGGCCAGCGCCGGGCCTGCGAACCCCTCTTTATTCAAGGTTTTGCGCCGCGCCGCCGCAGGGTACAAGGTTGACCTGGCTGCTGGCGGTGTCACGGTGGCACCCGTCTGCCTTGCCCGCCCCCTGATGAAACTGCGCCCGTGATCCATCTGTTGAACCTGCTGGCCGCCATTGCCCTGCTGGTATGGGGCACCCACATCGTGCGCACCGGCATGCTCCGGGTGTTTGGCGAGAACCTGCGCCATGTGCTGGCGCGCAGCTTTGGCAACCGCTTCGCCGCGCTGGCCGCCGGCCTGGGCGTGACCAGCCTGGTGCAGAGCAGCACCGCCACCTGCCTGATCGTGGCCAGCTTCGTCGGCAAGGGACTGGTGACCACGGCAGCCGCGCTGGCCGTGATGCTGGGCGCCGATGTGGGCACGTCGATGATGGCCGTGGTGTTCTCCTTCGACCTGTCGTGGCTGTCGCCGCTATTGATCTTCACTGGCGTGCTGCTGTTCGTGTCGCGCCAGGCCACCGCCGCCGGCCGGGTGGGCCGGGTGCTGATCGGCCTGGGTCTGATCACGCTGGCGCTGCAGCTGATCGTGGGCGCCACCCGGCCGCTGACCGAAGCGCCGGCCGTGCGAGCCCTGCTGGCGGCCCTGCCCAGCGAGGTACTGCTCGACATCGTGGTGGGTGCGGTGCTTACCGTGGTCTGCTATTCCAGCCTGGCCATCGTGCTGCTGACCGCCACGCTGGCATCGCAGGGCCTGCTGCCCATCACCGTGGCGTTGGGCCTGGTGGTCGGCGCCAACCTGGGCAGTGGCCTGCTGG
>JAYUQJ010000204.1:0-11972 GCA_043756825.1 Betaproteobacteria bacterium
CTCGACCACCACCAGCCCTGGCCCGACCAGGCCGAAATGACGCCGCGCGGTGCCCTCGGGGATGATCACCGAGCTCAGCAGTTCGGGCTTGCGGCCCACGTGGGCCAGCACCCCCACCACCAGGAAGAGGTGGTCGCCGACGAAGATCGCCGGCAGCTGCTCCAGGCTGCCCACGCCCAAGCGGGTGGCCACGTCGCTGCCGATCACGGCCACCTTGTCGGCGCGCGCCGAATGGCCCTCGTCGAGCAGGCGGCCGGCGGCCAGCCGGGCCCGCACCGCCGGGAACAGCGACGACGAGGCGGCCCGCACGCCCAGCTTGAAGGCGCTCTGGCTCTGCGGGTCTTTCACGGGCGACGCACTCACCAGGCTGTCGCCCACCGCGACCTCGCTGAGCGTGCCCGCAGCCACCACGCCATTCAGGCGTTGCAGGCGCACTTGCGCGTCCCAGGGCAGGGCGCGCGGGTCGACCGTGCCGGTGGTCTGGCCCGGCCGTGCGCTGATGAACAGCTCGGTGGCGGCCAGCTGGTCAAACTGGCTGATGATGCGGTTGCCGGCGGTGCTGGTCAGGCCCAGCGTGGCCACCAGGGCGCTCAGGCCGATCACCACCCCCAGCACGGTCAGCACCATCCGCCCGGGGCGCGAGAAGACGCCGGCCAGTGCCTCGTCGATCAGATCGCGCCAGGTGATGCGCGACCGGTTGCCCGGGGGAGGTCCGGCCTGGGCACGACTGGTTTCGGCTGGCTGCCCGGCAGCGGCTGGCGACGCTGGCCCAGGCGCACCGACGTGCAGGTCTGTGAGCCGCCCATCGACGATATGCACACGGCGCGATGCCAGGCGTGCCACCGCCTCGTCATGGGTCACGATCACCAGGGTCAGGCCCTCGCGGTTGAGCTGGGCGAACAGCGCCAGGATGCCCTGGGTGGACACGCTGTCGAGGTTGCCGGTGGGCTCGTCGCACAGCAGCAGGCTGGGCGAACCCATCAGGGCCCGGGCGATGGCCACGCGCTGGCGCTCACCGCCCGACAGCTTGGACGGCGCGAACTCGGCCCGCGCACTGAGCCCCACCCGCGCCACTGCGGCCAAGGCGCGCTCGCGGCGCCCCACTGCCGACTGGCCGCGGTAGACCTCGGCCAGCATCACGTTTTCCAGCACGCTGCGGTAGGGCAGCAGGTGGAAGGATTGGAAGACAAAGCCTATCAGGCGGCTGCGCACCCCGGCGCGCTGGTCGTCGCCGAGCGTGGTGACATCGATGCCCTCGATGCGGTAGGTGCCCGAGCTGGGTTGGTCCAGGCAGCCGATCACGTTGAGCAGCGTGGACTTGCCCGATCCCGATGGCCCGGTGATGGCCAGCCAGTCGCCCTGTTGCAGCGTCAGGTCCACATCCACCAGGGCGTCGACCGCCGGGTCGGTGCCAAAGCGGCGGCAGATCTTCGCCAGCTGCAGCACCGTGCCGCCACGGGCAGGTGGCGCAGCGCTGGCCCTTGGCGTGGCGGCCGACCCGGTGCTCACGGGCCGTCCTTGCTGCTGGCCGATCGCTGGCCCACCACCACCAGTTGCCCGACCTGCAGGCTGCCATCCACGGGCTTGATGGCGACATAGCCGCCGCTGGACAGGCCGGGCTGCACCGTCACATGGCGCAGGCGGCTGCCGTCCTGCACCTGCACCCGGCTGCTACCGTCGGCCGCCAGCGTCAATGCGCTGGTGGGCACCGCCAGCACCGGACCCTGGGTGGATTCAGTGGGGATGCTCAGGCGCATCGACACGCCGTCGAGCCTGCCGACGGCCTCGGTCACGCGCACCTCGAAGTAGACGTGGTAGCCGTCCAGCCCACGCGTGCCGGGGGTGGGCGCCACCTGCACCACGGTGCCCTTGGCCTTGATGCCCAGGTCGGCCTCGTCGATGGCCACCGGCATGCCGGGCTTGACGAACTGCGCGGTGTCCAGGGTCAGCGAGCCATCGATGACCAGCTGGTTGTCGGTGACGGTCAATACCGGCCCCACCGCCACCGCACCTACCAGCACCGGCACATCGTCCACGCGCAGTGGCAGGCTGGCGATGAACACGATCTCGTCGAGCGGCAATTGCACACCCAGCTTGCCGCGCAGCGCGGCCAGCTCAGCCGCCAGGCGCCTGGCGCGGTCGCCCTGGCTTTGTTGGTCCAGCTCGGCCAGGCGCTGGGCGTCCCGCGCCGCCTGCACCAGTTTGCGGCTCTCGGACTGGGTGGCGCGCAGGGCGGACGCCGACACGCTGACCTGGCTGCGGGCCAGCGATGCTTCGCGCTCGATGGCCTGCAAAGCCAGCTGGCCGTCGAGCTGCACCTTGTCCTGCGTGGCCCGGGCCAGCGCCAGCTTGGCATCGATGGCGGCGCGCGCGGTGGCTGGCTGCCGGGGGTCCAGCACGATCAGCGCGCGGTCGGCCAGCAGCGCCTGCACATCGGCTGCGGCGGCGCGTTCGGCCTGGGTGGCCTTGGCGCGCTCGGCCTCCAGCGCCAGGGAGAAGTTCTGGTCGTTGCGCAGCCGGTGCGCGTCGGCCTGCCGGTTTGACAGCTCGGCGCTGGCTACGGTGCCGGCATGGTCAGCGGCGGCCTTGGCGGTGTCGACCGACAGGCGCGCCGATGCGGCCGCGATGTGGGCCGTGGCCAGGGCGCGCTCGGCCTCTGCAGACTCACGCTCCAGCGCGGCCAGCGCCAGGGCCTGGTCGCGGGTGGGTCCGAAGGGCGGCAGCTTGTGGCTGGCGTACCAGCGGCCCACCGCTGCTGCGGTTTGCTGGTCGTAGTGGCCATCCAGGGGGCCCGGATCGAAGCCCAGGCGGGCCAGGGCCAGCTCCAGTTGGCGGATGTCGTCGCCCGCCATGCCCGGGCCCATGTCACGGAAGGCCGGCACCCGGCCCTGCAGCACGAACACCGGGCGACCCGAGGCGATCAGCAGCACGGCGCCCTCACCCAGCTGGGCGTTGCGGCCCGGCAGCGTGGAGATCAGGCCCGGCCCGGGCTTGAGCGCCGACGGCGCGATCGACAATTTTTGCGGCATACCGAAGCGGCCGGTACCGCGCGTCACGATGGTCGAGCTGAGCACCCGCTGCTCTACCGGCACCAGGATGGGGGACGGTGTGGGCGGCGCCGTGCGGGCGGCGGCTTCAGCGGGGGACTCAATGCGCGAACCCAGCCACCATGCCAGACCGGCAATCAGGCCGGCTGCCGCCAGCACCCAGACCAGGGTGGTTCTGCGGTTCAGGGCCATGGCCGTTCGGCCCTACTGCGGCTTGCGGGCCAGCAGCGCTTCCTCGACCTTGTCGGCCACCGGGTCGACGATGGTTTCGACCAACTGCAGGTGCTTGACGGCCACGCTCAGTTCATAGGCCTGCAGCTCCTTCAGGCCGGCCAACTGGGCCGGTGACATGCGCGCCAGCGACAGCGTGCCGCCGTTGGTGAGCGCCAGCAGGCGGCGCCGGATGTCGCCCTCCACCTCGTCCGGATGGTTGTAGCCAAAGCCGGCCTTGCGCATGGCCGCAGCGTACTTGCGGATCGCGTCCTTCATGCGGGGGTCCTTGTTGATCAAGGCGTCCTTGGGGTTGTAGTAGCTGGCGGTCAGGTCTTCGGCCTTGAAGGCCTGCATCACCGCCTTGCGGGTGCAGCCGCCGGTCAGCGAGAAGTTCTCCTGCTCCAGGCTCACCGCAAAGGTAGCGCCGGTGTTTTCCCCTAACAGCGCCCGGTTGTAGGCTACCTGCTCGGCCGGGGCCAATCGCTGGTAGTTCTGGATGTTGCGCTCGCCCAGGCCCTCGCGGCCCGGGCTGTAGCCCTTGGCCGATTGCGGCGGCTCACCGTTGTAGAGCGTGGCAATGCCGAAGCCATGCTTGGCAAAAAACTCTTTGGTGCTCATGCCCGGCAGCGTCTTGTCGGCGTTCATGCCGCGCCGCACGGTCTGGTAATCGACCGCCACATAGTCAAAGCCCTGGTCGCGCATGCATTTGGCGATCGAGGTCTCGACCTTGTTGACAGCGTCCACAAGTTGCTTGGGGGTCATGCCGAACTCTTCGGTGCCCATCACCGCAGCCGGCTGTGTCTGGGCCATGCCGGCCAGGGCAAGCCAGAGTGCCCCGGTCAAGCAGCCGTGCCGCATGAGAACTCGCATTGCTTGCTCCTTGAAGTGCACTGCCAGCGCGCCGACATCGTCGCACCAATCAGCGATCTACACATGCCAAGACGCGGCGCCCGACAACCTTCGCTTACATATTCAATGTTTTGACCTGGGGGCCAGGCCAGAGCGTGCTTGCTCAACGGTAGGGCGGCGTTCTGCCTCGGTTTACCTGGGAAACGGGCTTCAACAACAGGGATTGAAGCACCGCATCTGCTGCCGGGCAAGGCCTGCCGCAGCGCTGCGATTCCACCAACTAGGGGATGTGATGTTGTCGGTCCGAGGTCTACGATGAATTTACTGATTCAAACGCGGGGCCCCAGCAGTTGGCTGGGGCACTTGCTGACAGTTCTGCTGTGACAGGGACATGGCAGTCGCTCGGTACCGCAGGTGGTTTGCAACACCTGCGGCATGCGTCAAGCCTGTCGCGGAGAACGTCATGATCCACTCGATCGTATCGACCAGCGTCAAGTTCCGGCTGATGGTGATGGCCCTTGCGGTCATCCTGCTGGCCGTCGGGCTGGCCCGGCTGAGTGAGGCCACGGTGGAGGTTTTGCCCAACTTCGGGCCGGTGAAGGTGGATGTGCACACCGAGGCCCTGGGCCTGTCGCCCGAGGAGGTGGAGAACCTCATCACCAACCCGATGGAGCAGGAGTTCTTCACCGGCATCCCCTGGCTGCACAAGATCCGCTCGAAGTCGGCACCGGGCCTGTCGGCGGTGGAGATGACCTTCGAGACCGGCGCCAACGACGTGCGGGCGCGGCAGGTGGTGCAAGAGCGCTTGACCATGGTGCCGGCGCTGCCCGCGGTGTCCAAGCCGCCCTATGTGATCCAGCCGTCGGCCACGATCAACCGGGCGCTGATTTTCTCGATGAGCTCCAAGGAGGTCTCGCTGGTGGACTTGTCCACCTTGGCGCGCTGGAAGGTGCGTCAGCGCCTGCTCGCGGTGCCAGGCGTGTCGAACGTGTCGATCTGGGGCATGCGTGACCGGCAGTTGCAGGTGCTGGTCGACCCGCACCGCCTGCGCCTGGCCAAGCTCAATGTCGACGAGGTGATCCGCACTGCCGCCAACGCGATGTGGTCGTCGCCGCTGACCTATGTCGAGGCTTCCACCCCAGGCACCGGTGGCTTCATCGAAACCGCGCACCAGCGCATCTCGATCAACCACACCCAGCCGATCAAGACCGCCAAGGAGCTGGCGCGCATCACCATCGAGTCCGACCTGCCGGTGCCGGTCACGCTGGGCGAGGTGGCCGAGGTCGTCGAGGGCCACCAGATGTTGATTGGCGATTCGGTGCTGATGGGCGATGCGCCGGGCTTGTTGATGGTGGTGGAGCGCACGCCGGACTCCAGCATCTCGAAGGTGACGATGGATGTCGAACGTGCGCTGGACGCGATGCGTCCCGGCATGACGGGCATCGACATCAACACCCAGGTCTACCGCGCCTCGGGCTATGTCGAAGAGTCGCGCCGCAATCTGATCGGCAGCCTGGGTGCGGGCCTGGCCTTGGCGGGCTTGCTGGTGCTGGCCTTCTTCATGAGCTGGCGCGCCGCGCTGGTCAGTGGCATTGCCCTGGTCCTGAGCCTGGGCACCACCTGGCTGGTGCTGTCGTCCCAGGGCTTGAGCCTGAACCTGCCGACCATCGCCGGCATGGTGCTGGCCCTGTCCTTGCTGATCGACGATGCCGTCGTCGGGGTCGATGCGATGCGCAGGCGCTGGTCCGAAACCCCTGCTTCGGCAGGTGCCGATGGGCAGTTCGCCGTCTTGGCCGCTGCGGCGCATCAGGCCGCCGGCCCGGTGGTCACTGCGGTGGTGATTTCAATGCTGGCGGTGGCGCCGCTGTGGGTGCTCAACGATGTGGCGGGTGATTTCATCAAACCCCTTGCCTTGGCCTATGGCACGGCCGTGGTGGTGTCGGCGCTGGTGGCGCTGCTGGTCACGCCGGCCCTGGCCAGCTTCCTGCTGGGCGGGCCGGGCCGGGCAGTCCGTGCAGCGCCGTTGGCCAGTGCCTACCAGGGCCTGCTGCGGCGCGTGCAAGCCGCGCCGGTGGTGGCGGCCGGGGCTGCAGCGGTGCTGGCGCTGGCGGGCCTGGTGGTGATCCCGATGCTGCTGGGTGCAAGCCTGGTGCCTGAGCTCAGAGACCGTGACCTGCTGGTGCGCCTGCAGGCCGAGCCCGGCACCTCGCTGCCAGCGATGCATATCAAGGTGGCCCAGGCGATGAAGGCGACGCGCGCGGTGGCGGGCGTGCGCAGCGTGAATGCCCACATCGGACGCGCCTCGACCTCCGATCTGGTGGCCAATGTCGACACGGCCGACCTGTGGGTCAGCCTCAAGCCCGATGCCGACTACGACAGCGCGCTGGCGGCGGTGCAGGCCGCTGCCAAGGGCCTGGCGGGGATGACCAGCGTGGTCGGCGCCTATCCCAACCTGCGCCTGCGTCAGGCCGTCGCCGGCAACACCGACGGGCTGGTGGTGCGGGTCTACGGCCGCAACTACGAGGTGTTGATGGCCAAGGCCGAGACCGTGGCCAAGTCCATTGCCGAGATCGGCGGCATCACCTCACCCAAGATCACGGCCCCGGTGCTGGAGCCGACGATCGAAGTGGAAGTCAATGTCGACAAGGCCTCGGCCAAAGGCGTCAAGCCCGGCGAGGTGCGGCGGGCCGCCGCCACGATGTTGTCCAGCATCACCGCCGGGCAGCTATTCGAAGAAAGCAAGATCTTCGACGTGGTGGTCTGGGGCCTGGCCAATCAGCGCAACAGTGTCGATTCGGTCAAGGACACCCTGGTCGATGGCCCCGGTGAAAGCCAGGTGCGCGTGGGCGATGTGGCCGACGTGCGCGTCAAGCCCAACCCGTCGATGATCCCGCACGATGCGGTCTCGCGCTACATCGACGTGGTGGCGCAGGTGCAGGGCCGCAGCCTGGAGTCGGCCGCGCAAGAGGCCGAGCAGCGCCTGAAGAGCATCAACTTCCCGTCCGAGCACCATGTGGAGGTGATGGGTGAAGCCGCCGAGCGCGAGCAAATGCTGCGCAAGTTGATGCTGTACGGGCTGGCGGCCTGCATCACCCTGTACTTCCTGCTGCAGGCGCGCACCGACAGTTGGTCGCTCGGCCTGCTGCTGTTCGCGGGCCTGTTGGTGCCGCTGGGCGCTGCGGCCCTGGGTGGGCTGCTGACAGGCCCACGGCTGTCGCTGCTGTCGCTGACAGGGCTGCTGGCGGTGCTGGCCTTTGCGGCACGGGGCGGCCTGCAATTTGTCGAGCGTTGCCGGCACATCGAGCGCAGGGACGGGCTGGCGCCGTCGGTGGCGGTCGCCGAGCAGGCCGCGCAGGACTGCAGTGGCGCGCTGCTGATGAGTACGGCTGCCAGCCTGCTGGCGCTGGCGCCGCTGTGGGTGTGGGGCATGGTGGCCGGCCTGGAAGTGGTGATGCCGATGGCCGTGGTGGTGGGCCTGGGCCTGCTGGGTGCGGCCTTGCAGAACCTGCTGGTCTTGCCGGCGCTGTACTCGCGTGTTGCGCCACCCTTGGCGGCACCCGATCTGACCATGTCGATGGCCGATGCCCATTCCCACGGCTGACTGTTTACGCGAGTCTGGCCCAGGCCGTCATCATCCCAAGCGCGTGCCATGGTCCCGGCCGTTGATCTGACACTTCCTCTTCAAGGAGCATCACCATGATGCGCTGGATCGTGAGCACCAGCCTCAGGCTGCGCTACCTGATGCTGGTCTTGGCGACGTTGATGATCGTCTTCGGGACTGCGCAGTTCCGCAGCATGCCGGTGGATGTCTACCCCGAATTCGCGCCACCGCGGGTGGAGGTGCAGGTGCTGTGCCTGGGCATGCCGGCGGCGGATGTCGAATCGCTGGTCACCGTGCCGATGGAGCAGGCCCTGGCCGGCGTGGCGGGCCTGGATGTACTGCGCACCCGCTCGGTCAACGACTTGTCCGATGTGGTGCTGATCTTCAAGCCCGGCACCGACCTGATGGATGCCCGCCTGCGGGTGCAGGAGCGGGTCACTGCCGTCACCGCCCAACTGCCGCGCTGGGCCACTTCGCCCTTCATGATCCAGCCGCTGTCGTCGACCAGCCGGGTGATGAAGATCGGCATGACCGTCAAGGACAAGACCACCCACAACCTGATCGATGCCGCGCTGACGGCCTACTGGACGGTGCGCCCACGCCTGATGATGGTGCCCGGTGTGGCCAATGTGGCGATCTGGGGCGACCGCTGGAACGTGCTGCAGGTGCATGCCGATGCCGACAAGATGCGCCAGCACAAGGTCACCATCAACGGCGTGATGGAGGCCGCGGCCGACGCGCTGGACGTGGGCATGCTCAGGCATGTCAGCGGCCACGAGATCGGCACCGGCGGCTTCATCGACACCGACACCCACCGCCTGGGCATCCGCCACATCCTGCCTAACCTGACGCCCACCGAGTTGGCCAAGATGCCGGTGGAGAAGCATGAAAAGGCCCCCGACGGCGGCGTGCAAGTGCTGCTGGGCGATGTGGCCACCATCGTGCGCGACACCCAACCGCACATGAACGGCGACGCCATCATCAATGACGGCATCGGCCTGATGCTGATCGTCGAGAAGCTGGCCTGGGGCAACACGCTGGAGGTCACGCGGGGCATCGAAGCCGCGCTCGAGCAGATGCGACCGGGCCTGCCCGGCATCACGATCGACACCACGATCTTCCGCCCGGCCACCTTCATCGAGGACGCGCTGCAGAACCTGGGCACCGCGATGCTGATCGGCTTTGTGATGATCGTGGCGGTGCTGATGCTGTTCCTCTACGAGTGGCGGGTGGCGCTGATCAGCACCTTGTCGATCCCGGTCTCGCTGGTGGCCGCCGGCCTGGTGCTCAAGCTCACCGGTGCGTCGATCAACACCATGGTGCTGGCCGGCCTGGTGATCGCACTCGGCGTGATCGTCGACGACGCGATCATCGATGTGGAGAACATCGTGCGCCGCCTGCGCCAGCGCCGACGCGAGGGCAGCACCCAGAGCACCGCCTCGGTGATCCTGCAGGCCTCGCTGGAGGTGCGCGCGCCCATCATCCATGCCACCTTCATCATCGTGGCGTCCACCTTGCCGATCTTCATGCTGGAGGGGCTGGCGGGCTCGTTCTTCCGGCCGTTGGCGTCGGCCTATGCGCTGGCCATCCTGGCGTCGCTGGTGGTGGCACTGACACTGACCCCGGCGCTGGCGCTGGTGATGCTGAAGAACGCACCACTCGAACGCCACGAGGCACCGGTGGCTTTGTGGCTGCAGAAGCGCTATGCGGTCCTGCTGGAGCGGCTGGTGGACCGCCCGGGCCGGGCCTATGCCACGGTGGCGGCGATGGTGCTGGCCGGGGTGATCACCGTGCCCTTGCTCGGCGAGGGCCTGTTCCCGGCCTTCAAGGAACGCGACTTCCTGATGCACTGGCTGGCCCGGCCCGGCACCTCGCACCACGAGATGCTGCGCATCGTCAAGGCTGCCAGCGAGGACCTGATGGCCATCCCCGGGGTGCGCAACTTTGGCGCCCACATCGGCCAGGGCACGCTGTCGGACGAACCGGTGGGCATGCACTTTGCCGAGAACTGGATCAGTATCGACCGCAACGTCGATTACGACCAGACGGTGGCCAAGGTGCAAGCCGTGGTGGATGCCTACCCGGGCCTGCAGCGCGATGTGCAAACCTATCTCAAGGAGCGCACAAAGGAAGTGATCAGCGGTGTCGGACATGGTCTGGTGGTGCGCATCAGCGGCGATGACCTGCAGGTGATGCGCGACAAGGCCAAGGAGATCGAGGCCTTGCTGGGCACCATCCCGGGGGTGGTACACCCACATGTCGACCTGGTCACCGAGGTGCCGCAAGTGCAGATCGAGGTCGATCTTGAAAAGGCCTCGCGCTACGGTATCAAGCCGGGCGACGTGCGTCGCACGGCGTCGATCTTCGTGGCCAGTGAAGAGGCCGGCGACATCTGGCGTGACGGCAAGAACTTCGAGGTACATGTGTGGGGTGACAAACGCCACCGCAATAGCATCCACGGTGTGAACGACCTGATGATCGACACCCGCAGTGGCGAGCAGGTGCGGCTGGGTGACGTGGCCACGGTGTCAATCAAGCCGGCGCCCAATGTAGTGCTGCGCGAAAACAGCACCCGCCGGGTGGACGTGAAGGCCGATGTGGGCGCCGACGGCGACCTCGGTACGGTGGCCCGCGCGCTGGAAGAAAAGCTCAAGAAGGTGGAGTTGCCACGCGGCTACTACGCCGAAGTGCTGGGTGAGTTCCAGGAGCGTCAATTGGCCGAGCGTCGGCTGTTCACGCTGTCGGGTGTGGCGGTGGCGCTGATCCTGGTGATCCTGCACACCGCCTTTGGCAGCGGGCGCCTGGTGGCCCTGGTGGCGCTGACCTTGCCGTTTGCCTTGGTCGGCGGCGTGCTGGCCACTGCCATGGGCGACCGCATCCTGTCATTGGGCACCCTGGTGGGCCTCCTCACGGTGCTGGGCATCGCGGCGCGCAACGGCATCCTGATGATCAACCATTTCCAGCACTTGGAGCGCTTCGAAGGCGAGACCTTTGGCCGCGCGCTGGTGGTGCGCGGCGCGAAGGAGCGCTTGTCGCCGATCCTGATGACCTCGCTGGCGGCCGGTATCGGTGTGCTGCCGCTGGTGTTGGCGGGTACCATCCCCGGCAACGAAATCGAGCACCCGATGGCGGTCGCGATCCTGGGTGGGCTGGTCACCTCGACCGTGCTCAACCTGTTTGTCGTGCCGGCGCTCTACCTGCGTTTCGGCCGGCCTATGGCGCAGCCGCAGGCCGCGCTGAAGCCCGCCGGTACCATGCGTTGACCGGTCCTCCAGCAGTGCACCCCATCCTGCCATTGCCTTTCATGCGAAAGACCATCATGAACTCGCCGCAAAACCTCGCAATACTGCTGCTGGTCGCCGCCTGCACCTTGCAGGGCTGCTCCAAGGCCACCAGCGGGGGCCATGCTGCCGCGGTGAAGCATTCGTCGATGGTGGCCGAGGGTGATGGCATCCATCGCATCACGCTGTCGGAGGAGGCCGCCCGGCGGCTGCGCCTTGAGTTCGCCCACGCCAAGAAGGAGGGGGATCACATGATCCTGCCTTACACCACGCTGCTGTACGACCCGAATGGCAAGGAATGGGTCTATGTCAGCCTGTCGCCCACCACCTTCAAACGGGCCACCCTGAAGGTGACGTCCATTGACGGCGAGACTGTTCACTACACCGAAGGCCCCGCCGAGGGCACCAAGATCGTCACCTGGGGTGCGGTGGAGTTGTCGGGCATTGAATACGGGATTGGCAAGTGATGCCCAGCCTGCCTGCGGCTTGGCTGGGCGCTGGCCTCCTATTGCTGGCGGCACTGCCGACCTGGGTGTCGGCCGACGAGCGTTTTTCCGTGCTGGCGATGCGCATCGAGCGCAATGTCACTGACCAGGATCACGAGGTGGTGATCGAGGTCAAGAGCGGCGACATCGGCTTGTCGGCACTCAAGTTGGTGGCGCCCGATGGCCGCACCCTGCTGGACTTGAAGTCGGGTGACAGTCGCCTGGGGCTGCGCACGCTGGTCTTTGAATCACCCGAACCCAAGCAATTGACCGAGTTGCTGGCCGACTATCCAGCCGGGCGCTATACCTTCACCGGCACCACCGTCGCCGGGCTGGCCTTGTCCGGCGCGGTGATGCTGGACCACCGGATGCCTGAGCCCGCACGCTGGCGCTTTCCGGCTGCCGATGCCAGCAGCGTGGGATTGCGTGGGCTGGTTCTGCGCTGGGACACCGGCAAGGGCGCCATCCGCCAGGCCCTGTCGATCGAGGACGACAA
>JAYUQJ010000205.1:0-4163 GCA_043756825.1 Betaproteobacteria bacterium
CGCTGGATGTCCTTGCCCACCTTCTTGTAGAAACCAGCGCCGGTCTTCTGGCCCAGTGCGCCCGCGGCCAGCAGCGCGGCCACCGCCGGCGGCGTGGCATAGCTGGCATAGAACGGGTCGCTGGCCAGGTCGGGGCTGTCCTGCAGGGTCTTGATCACATGGGCCAGGGTGTCGATGCCCACCACGTCGGCGGTGCGGAAGGTGCCGCTGCTGGCGCGGCCGAGCTTCTTGCCGGTGAGGTCGTCGACCACGTCATAACCCAGGCCGTGGGCGGCGGCCTCGTGGATCGTGGCCAGCATGCCGGCGATACCCACCCGGTTGGCCACGAAGTTGGGCGTGTCCTTGGCGCGCACCACGCCCTTGCCCAGGCTGCGGGTGACGAAGCTCTCGAGCTGGTCGAGGATGGCAGCGTCGGTGGCCGGTGTGGGGATCAACTCCACCAGTTGCATGTAGCGCGGCGGGTTGAAGAAGTGGATGCCGCAGAAGCGGTGGCGCAGCGCCTCGGGCAGCACGCCTGCGAGTTGAGTGATCGACAGCCCCGAGGTGTTGCTGGCAATGATGGCGTGCGGCGCGATGTGCGGCGCCACCTTGGTGTAGAGGTCGAGCTTCCAGTCCAGGCGCTCGGCGATGGCCTCGATGATCAGGTCGCAGTCGGCCAGCAGCGCCAGATGATCGTCGTAGTTGGCGGGCTGGATCAACGCCAGGTCAGCCACCACGCCGATCGGGCTGGGCTTCAACCTCTTCAGCCCGTCCAGCGCCTTCAGCACGATGCCGCTCTTCGGGCCTTCTTTCGCTGCCAGGTCGAACAGCAGCACCGGCACCTTGACATTGACCAGGTGGGCGGCGATCTGCGCCCCCATCACGCCAGCGCCCAGCACGGCCACCTTGCGCACATTGAATCGATTCATGGCTTCTCCAGGGATGTTCCGGGGGTCACTCAATGCGTTGCCAGACTTGGGTCCGGCCCAGCAGTGCCATGCCCACGAAGCCGCGTACCTCCAGCTTCTTGCCGCCGTCGATGGGCTTGAGCATCAGTTTGTAGACCTTGCCGTTGTTGGGGTCGAGGATGTCGCCGCCCTCCCAGCGCGCCTTGTCGGCATCGGGTTTGGTATTACGGATGATGGTCATGCCCAGCACCGGCTTGTCCTTGCGCTCGTCGCTGCACAGTTCGCACTTTGAATCCTGCTTGCCGGCTTCGGCGATCTTCTCGATCTTGCCGGTGAGCACAGCGCCAGATTCGGTGATGCGGACCTGGGATTTCTCGGCCTTGGTCTCATCGTCGATGGTCTTCCAAAGGCCCACGGGCGTGGCCTGGGCCAGGGCGGTGCCGGCAGCTGCCAGCAGGGTCAGGGTGATCACAGTCTTTTGCACGGGCGTGTCCTCGCAAACGGGTTGAACATCAGATTCAGAAGAGCGCCTCGTCCATCGCCATCAAGGGCGACAGGCCAGCGCGTGCAGTGCGGATCAGTGATGCCGTCTCGGGCAGCAGCTTGGCGAAGTAGAAGCGGGCGGTGTGCAGCTTGGCGGTGTAGAAAGTGTCGCCCGAACCCTGTTTCTCGAGCGCCACCTTGGCCATGCGGGCCCAGAAGTAGGCAAAGCACAGGTGGCCGACGATACGCAGGTAGTCCACCGCCGCAGCGCCCACCTCGTCGGGGTTGCCAAAGGCCTTCATGCCCAGCTCGGTGGTCAGCTTGGTGACCTTGTCGCCCAGGTCGGCCAGCGGGTTGATGAACTCCTGCATCGCCTCGTTGACGCCTTCGTCCTCGACAAAGGCCGCGATCAGCTTGCCGAATTTCTTCAGCTTGGCGCCGTTGTCGCCCAGCACCTTGCGGCCCAGCAGGTCCAGGCTCTGGATGGTATTGGTGCCCTCGTAGATCATGTTGATGCGGGCGTCGCGCACGAACTGCTCCATGCCCCATTCGTGGATATAGCCGTGGCCGCCGAACACCTGCTGGCAATGCGAGGTGGCGATCCAGCCGTTGTCGGTGATGAAGGCCTTGATGATGGGCGTCAGCAGCGAGACGATGTCGTCGGCTTCACGCTTCTCGTCCGCATCATCGCTGGCCACCAGCACGTCGAGCTGCAGCGAGGTGTACATCAACATCGCGCGGCCGCCCTCGGCATAAGCGCGGGCGGTGAGCAGCATCGTGCGCACATCCGGGTGCACGATGATCGGGTCGGCGGCCTTGTCCGGCGCCTTGGGGCCCGACAGCGCGCGCATCTGGATACGGTCCTTGGCATACGCCACGGCATTCTGATAAGCCACCTCGGTCAGGCCCAGGCTCTGGTTGCCCACGCCCAGGCGGGCCGCGTTCATCATCACGAACATCGCCGCCAGGCCCTTGTGGGGTTGGCCCACCAGGCTGCCCACGGCGCCGTCCAGCACCATCTGGCAAGTGGCATTGCCGTGGATGCCCATCTTGTGCTCCAGTCCGCCGCAGTAGATGCCATTGCGCTCACCCAGCTTGCCCTCGGCGTCGGGCAGGAACTTGGGCACCACGAACAGCGAGATGCCCTTGCTGCCGGCCGGTGCCGGGTTGCCAGGTTCATGCAGGCGCGCCAGCACCAGGTGGACGATGTTTTCGGCCAGGTCATGTTCACCGGCGCTGATGAAGATCTTCTGCCCGGTGATGCGGTAGCTGCCGTCCGCAGAACCGTCGATGATGGGCTCGGCCTTTGTGCGCAGCAGGCCCAGGTCGGTGCCGCAATGCGGCTCGGTCAGGCACATGGTGCCGGTCCACTGGCCGCTGGTGAGCTTGGGCAGGTAGAGCGCCTTCTGCGCGTCCGACCCATGCTTGTGCAGGGCCTCGTAGGCGCCGTGCGACAGGCCCGGGTACATGGCCCAGGCCTGGTTGGCCGAGTTCAGCATCTCGTAGAAGCACTGGTTGACCACCAGCGGCAGGCCCTGGCCGCCATAGGCCGGGTCGCAGCTCAGCGCCGCCCAGCCGCCCGCCACGTATTGGGCATAGGCCTGCTTGAAGCCCTTGGGTGCGGTCACGGCATGGCTGGTCTTGTCCAGCGTGCAGCCCTCGGCATCGCCCGGCAGGTTGAGCGGCGCGGTCACCTCGGCGGCAAACTTGCCACCTTCTTCCAGCACGGCGTTCAGCGTGTCGGCGTCGGTGTCGCCGTGGCCGGGCAAGGTCTTGAGCAAGGTCACGGCGTCGAGCACCTCGTGCAACAGGAATTGCATGTCACGGATCGGCGGGTGGTAGTGGGGCATGGATCGCTCCTGGAACAGGGATGGACAAACACTGGATTCAATGCGGGCCCGCTGGCAGCAGGGTCAGCGGCACGGCCCGGCGCACCCGGGGGGGGCGCGAGGCGGGATCAAACCTTGGCGCCCGGCACGGGGCGATCGGGGTCGGCCAACAGCTGCCCCGCCACGATGCGGTCGAAGCCGCGCCGGGCCCGGTCGATGGCGCCGGGCAGGCGCAGAAAGCGCGCATCGTGGTGCAGTGCCAGGATCAGGCCATGCACCTCGAACAGCATTTGCAGGGCGTCGGTGTCCGGGCGCAGGTGGCCGGCCTCGATGGACAGGCTGATCGCGCGCTCCAACGCCGACTGCCAGTCGCGCACCATTGACGCCAGGGCATCGCGAACCGGCCCGGGCCGGTCATCGAATTCGACCGCGCCGCTGATATAGATGCAGCCCGAGTCCACTTCGATGGACACCCGGCGCACCCAGCGCTCGACCAGGGCGCGCAGGCGCGGCAGACCGCGCGCCAGACCCACCGCCGGGAAGAAGACCTCTTCTTCAAACCGGGCGTGGTACTCACGGATCACGGCGATCTGCAGTTCTTCGCGCGAGCCGAAATGGGCGAACACGCCCGACTTGCTCATCTGCATCACCTCGGCCAGTGCGCCGATCGACAGGCCCTCCAGGCCCATGTGGGACGACAGGCCCAGGGCGGCGTCCAGGATCGCGGCGCGGGTCTGCTGGCCCTTGTGAAGCGCCCGGGCAGTAGATCTTCCGGTGGCTCGGGGGGGCGGCAGGGGCAAGGGTAAGGGGCTCAAGGCGGCAGGTGCAGTGAAACGAACGATCGTGCTATTTTTGCAGAAGCGATGGGCGCCATGGCGGGGTCGGCCTGGCTTTTTTCTAGACGATGCCGACTAGATCACGCAAGCGGCCGTGATTTGAAGCCCGATCCCGGAATGCAGTACCC
>JAYUQJ010000206.1:0-4153 GCA_043756825.1 Betaproteobacteria bacterium
GCGCAGCTGGGCGTCCAGGTTGGACAGCGGCTCGTCGAACAAGAAGACCTTGGGCTGGCGCACGATGGCCCGGCCGATGGCCACGCGCTGGCGCTGGCCACCCGACAGCGCGGCCGGGCGCCGGTCGAGCATGTGATCGATGTGCAGCAGCCGGGCGGCGTCCATCACCCGGCGCTTTATCTCGTCTTCGGCCGTCTTGCGCAGGCGCAGGCCGAAGGCCATGTTGTCGTACAAGGTCTTGTGCGGGTAGAGCGCGTAGTCCTGGAACACCATGGCGATGTCGCGGTGGCGTGGCGGCAGGTCGTTGACCACCTGGTCGTCGATGCGGACGGTGCCGCCCGAGATCGGTTCCAGCCCGGCCACCATGCGCAGCAGGGTGCTCTTGCCACAGCCCGAAGGCCCGACGAAGACGACGAACTCACCATGCTTGATCTGCAGATCCACCCCGTGGATCACGGTGATCTTGGCGTCGTAGCTCTTGACGACGCGTTCGAGCTGGACGGCGGCCATGGTCTAGGCCTCGCCTCAATAGCCGGATGGAGCGGGCGCTGCGGCGCTGCCCGGCGCCTCGTCGTGCGCCTTGCCCAGCGCCTGCACCGCGCCGGTGGCTGCGCGCATCAGCAGGCCCAGGTCGGACGCGATGGCAACAAAGTCGAAGCCCATGGCGCGGTACTCGCGCACCAGCGCCGGCGTGCCGCCCACCGTGCCCACGGGTTTGCCCAGGGCCTTGCAGCGCTGCACCGCGTCGGCCATCAAGGCCATCACCGCAGGATGGGTGAGCTGGCCCACATGGCCCATGCTGCCCGACAGATCGGCCGGGCCGAGAAAGAGTGCGTCCACCCCCGGCACGGCGGCGATGGCCTCCAGCGCGGCCACCGCAGGCGGGGTTTCCAGTTGCACGATCACCGAGATGCCGGCATTGGCGGTGGTGAAGTAATCCGGCACGGTGCCGAAGCGGGTGGCCCGGCTCATGCCGGCCATGCCGCGGATGCCCTCGGGCGGGTAGAGGCAGGCGGCCACCGCGCGGCGGGCCTCGTCGGCGTTCTGCACAAAGGGCACCATCAGCGTGGTGGCGCCGGCGTCCAGCACCCGCTTGAGCGTGACGAGGTCGTTCCATGGCACGCGGGTGACAGGCAGCATGGGGGTGCCGGCCACCGCCTGCAACAGATGCACCACATCCTGGAAATCGAGCGGCGAATGCTCCATGTCCACCACCGACCAGGCAAAGCCGGCACAACCCATGGCCTCGGCCACGATCGGGCTGGCCGACATGATCCACGAGCCCAGGGGCGCGGTGCCCGGGCTGGCGGCAAGCATCTGGCGGAAGGCGTTCATCGGTGGGCTTTCAAGTCGGGTAGAGGCGGTGCCGGATCAGAAGATCGACGGCTCGGGGCTGGGCGCGTCGCCCTGCAGGAAATCGAAATCGCAGCCCTCGTGGGCCTGGGTCACATGCTCTTGGTAGAGGCGGGTGTAACCCCGCGTGACCGGGCGCGGCGGCGGCCGCCAGTCAGCGCGGCGGCGCGCCAGTTCGTCGTCGTCGACGCACAGCGTGAGGCTGCGCGCCTCGACATCCAGCGCAATCTCGTCGCCGCTTCGCACCAGCGCCAGCGGGCCGCCCACCGCTGCCTCGGGGCTGATGTGCAGCACGCAGCTGCCGTAATGGGTGCCGCTCATGCGCGCATCCGAAAGGCGCACCATGTCGCGTACACCGCGCGCCAGCAGTTTCCTGGGGATGGGCAGGCCGCCCCATTCCGGCATGCCGGGCGCACCCACCGGTCCCGCATGGCGCAGCACCAGCACGCTGTTCTCATCGACATCCAGGTCCGGGTCGGCACAGGCCGCATTCAACTGGGCCGGCGAGTCGAACACCAGCGCCCGGCCCCGGTGGCGAAAGAAGCGCGGGTCGGCCGCGCTGGCCTTCATCACCGCGCCATCGGGGGCCAGATTGCCGCGCAGCACCGCCAGCGCGCCGCTGGCGCTGACCGGCTGGTCCAGCGGCCGGATCACGCTGTCGTCCAGGACGGTGGCGCCGGCGATGTTCTCGCCCAGGCTGCGGCCGGTAACGGTGGGCACGTCGAGTGACAGCTGCGCGCCCAGGCGCTGCATCAGCGCCGGCAGGCCGCCCGCGTAATAGAAATCTTCCATCAGCCTGTCCCCGCTGGGGAAGACATTGGCCAGCACCGGCACCCGGCGCGCCACCGCGTCCAGGTCGTCCAGCGTCAGCGCCACCCCGGCACGCCGCGCCATCGCGATCAGGTGCACTGCGGCATTGGTCGATCCGCCCAGGGCCATCTGCACCACCGCCGCGTTGATGAAGGACGCGCGGCTGAGCAGGCGCTGGGGCGTCAGATCGCTCCAGACCATGCCGACGATGCGCTCGCCGCAATCGGCGGCCATGCGCGGGTGGGCCGCGTCCATCGCCGGGATCGAGGTGCTGCCAGGCAGCGCCAGGCCCAGGGCCTCGACGATGGCCGTCATGGTGCTGGCGGTGCCCATGGTGTTGCAGGTGCCGGGCGAGCGGGTCATCTTGGATTCCAGCGCCACCCATTCGGCGTCGCTCAGCTGGCCGGCCTGGTACTCGTCCCAGAACAGCCGGGTGTGGGTGCCGGCGCCGATCTGCCGGGTCATGCCGGCCTTGACCTGGCGGTCATTGAGCATCGGCCCGGCCGGACAGAACAGCGTGGGCACACCCATGCTGACCGCCCCCATCACGGTGCCCGGCGTGGTCTTGTCGCAGCCGGCCAGCAGCACCACGCCGTCGATCGGGTGGCTGCGCAGCAACTCTTCCACCTCCATCGCCAGGAAGTTGCGGTACAGCATGGTGGTGGGCTTGACCATCACCTCGCCCAGGCTCATGGCCGGCAGTTCCAGCGGCAGGCCACCGGCCAGCAGCACGCCGCGCTTGACCGCCTCGGCCCGCTCGCGCAGATGGGCGTGGCAAGGCGACAGGTCGCTCCAGGTGTTGATGATGCCGATGATCGGCCGGTCCATCACGTCCTGGCGGCGCATGCCCATCTGCTGCAGGCGCTGGCGGTGGGCGAAGCCGCGCATGCCGGCATCGGCAAACCAGCGCCGGCTGCGCAGTTCGGCCAGGGTCTTGCTCATGCCGCCTGCCTCAAGCGTGGAAAGGCAGGGGCAGCGGCAAGGTGCGCCCGCTGATGGTTGATGAAAGTTGCGATTTTCATGATGTTACCGCTAACATCCTAAATGCTACGCCCAAGCGAATCCATCCGGCACAACCCTTAGCGCAAGCCCTGGCGCCACACGGTCCAATGCAGCCCATCGGCGCTGTTGAAGGCCCACTCACCGTCATTTCTGCGCCCATGTCCCTGCCCCCGCTCGAAGCCAGCCCGCGCAGCCGCCGCGGACACGGTCGTATCACCTTGCAGGATGTCGCCGAGGCTGCCGGCATCACCAAGATCACCGTGTCACGCTACCTGCGCGAGCCCGAGCGGGTGGCGCCCGACACCGCCCGGCGCATCGTGCAGGCACTGGCGCTTACCGGCTACATGCCCAACAAGCAGGCCGGCATGCTGGCCAGCGGACGGTCGGGGATGGTGGCGGCGATCGTGCCCAGCCTGGCCAACTCGGTGTTTGCCGAGACGGTGCAGGCCCTGTCCGAAGGCCTGCAACCCGCCGGCTTCGAGCTGATGCTGGCCTCGTCGGGCTACTCGCTGCAGCGCGAGGAAGAGCAGATCCGCGCAGTCCTGGGCTGGTCGCCCGATGCCCTGGCCGTCACCGGCCACCACCACACACCCGAGGCGATTGCGATGCTGCGCGCCGCTGCCCGGTCTGGCACCCCGGTCATCGAATTGTGGGATTGCGCGCCCCAGGCCGGTGAGTTCATCCAGATCGGCTTCGACCATGCCGCCGTCGGGCGTGCCATGGCCCGGCATCTGGTGATTGCAGGTTACCGCCGCCTGGCCTATGTCGACACCGGTGTGGCGGCCGACTTCCGCGCCCATGAGCGCGGCAAGGCCTTTGCCGCCGAGACCCGGACGGCGCTGACCGACGCAGGCGTGCCCCAGCCAGCCGCCGTGCGCCTGATCACCGCGCCGCCGGGCGATGCCTTCGAGGCCGGCCGCGCCGCACTGCGTCGCTTGCTGGCCCGCGACGGCCAGCCCGGCGTGGACGCGGCCGCCTTTGCCAATGA
>JAYUQJ010000207.1:0-4148 GCA_043756825.1 Betaproteobacteria bacterium
CAGCCATAGCCCGGGCTATGGCGAGCATTTGCAACGACGAGCGGGTGCGTTTTGGGGTGGTGAGCGGGCATGATCGAAAAACTCTCAGTCTCTCAGGCCTGATGGGCTGCGGGCTGGGCCCGGCGTCGGCGCCAGGCCAGGCCGCGCAGCAGCGCCAGGCCGCCAACGAGCAGGCCAGCGGCAGCCGGCTCGGGCACGGGCGCGGGGGTCAGCTGCAGGTCGATGCGGCCGTCCTGCCAGTCAATTTGCCAACTGACGCCCTGCCAGGGCTGGTCGCCGGCAGCGCCGCGCTGCCAGACCTGCGCGCTGCTCAGCAAGAAGCTGAGGCCATGGGTGTCGATGCGGTCGATGTCGAAACGCAGTACGGGCAACTGCAGCGCCTGGTCGGGCTGGAAGCCGTCGACCAGGACGAATTGCAGCCAGGCGCCGTCGTCCACGGTCAGGCCAGCCAGGAAGTTGAGCTGGCCAAAGGAATCGGCCGACGCGATGTCGATCTCGACCCCCACGCCCCGGTAGACCGTGCCCAGGTGCACCGGGCCGAAGAAGGTCAGGGCCTGATCGCCGCCCGGCCCTCCCAGGCCCGGCCGCAGCCGGGTGCCGATGTTCAGGCTAAAACTGTCCGGCGCACCATCGTCGATCTGAACCGCGCCGTGCAGTGCGCCGGTGCCCCCCAGTACACCGCCCCGCACCTGGGTCAGGTCTGCGCTCAGGCTGCCGTCCACCTGCAGTTCGCCAGCCTCCTGCTGCACGGTGCTGGCGAGCAAGACGCCGCCCCGGTCGACGATCACCTGGCCCCGGTTGCTCAGCGCCATGCGGCCGGTATGGCTGCCGGCCAGGCGCATTTCAGCCCCCGCTGCGTTCTCAACCGGCACCGCAGCGCCATCGAGCGAGGCCAGGTTCAAGTTGCCGGCCAGATGCAGGAAGCTGCCCTGGTTGACGAAGCGCCCGTCCGGGCTGCCGTCAGCACCGATGGTCAGCGCTCCGCGGTTGGTGAACTGGCCCCGGTTCTCGAGTGCCAGCGTGATCAATTGGCCCCGGTTGATGGTCTCGCCGTGATTGATCAGGCTGTTGCCGATGCGCAGCCCGCCGCTGTTGAGCAGGCGCCCGCCCGCCGCCACCTCGGCAAGGCCCAGCAGCAGGGCCGCGTCGGCCCGCAGACCCAAGGTGCCGGCCACCCCCGGACGGCCGTAGTAGCCCAGGTCGCGATCGATGTAGTAAGTGCGCCCGGCGTCGAATTGCAGGTCGGTCCCGTCAGGCAGATTGAAGTGCAGCGCCGATGCCTCCTGGAAGGCCAGCGCCAGGGTCCGTCCGTTGTTGTAGACGGTGTGCCCAAGGGTGGGGTGGTTGAACAACAGCGTGGCCGCGCCGAGATCAGGGCCGCTGCCGCCCGCGCTCAGCACGGCAAAGGTCTGGTCGACATCGGGCGCACCGCCCAGAAAGCTCAGTTGCACGCTGGCACCCGGCTCGATGCTGAGCCGGCCGTCGACCTGCAGTTGGTCATGGCGGCCGTCTCGGGCCATCTCCAGCGCCAGCGTGCTGCCGCTGCCCAGCACCATGTCGCCCATCACCCGCAGGGTGCCGGGCGAATTGCCGGGCCCCGCGACGCCGCCCTGCATCACCACATCACCCACGATGGTGCCCTGGCCCCCGAGCAGACCGTTGGTGAGCACCAGCGGGTCACCCGACACGATGCGCCCGCCCGCCAGCGTGCCGTTGATCGTGAGGCCGCCGCCGAATTGCACGAACTGGCTGCCTTCATGCAAGGCCAGGACGCCGTCCACCTGCATGAGGGCGTGGTTGACGATCGTGCCGGTATTGGCCAGCGTGGTGCCCACCTCGACCAGCAGCAGGTTGTGGTTGGCGAGCACCCCTTCGTTGAGCCAGGTCGACGCCCCCAAGGTGCCGCCCAGGGTGACATAGCCGGTGCTGACCAGCTCGCCCTGGTTGATGCCGGTGCTGCCCGGCTGCATTCGGTGCATGAATGTGCCGCCGCTCGGCACCTCCAAACGCCCGGTCTGCTCGATCCGGAGGCTGCCGTTCAGCACGGTCGTTCCGTTCAGTGTGGCATTGCCCCCTGCTGTCACCTCCATCATGGAGCCGGTGGCGCCCACCAGCAGGCCGCCGGCCCGCTGCTCGAAGCTGCCATGGTTGAAGACACTGAGCAGCCCGCGATCGGCCAGGGCCAGCCGGCCGGCCGGCGTTGAACAGGTAGGCCGGTGCGGCATAGCCGCCCACGCCGATCTGGTCGCTGCTGACCAGGTGCGCAGCCACTGCGTTGTGGAACACACCGCCGTTGACATAAAGCCGCGCACCTGAATCGGCCTGCAGCAGGCCGGCCAGCTGCAGGTTGGCGCTGTGCAGGTTCAAAGTGCCGAAGACCTGGGCGCCACCGATGTCGACAAAGGTCTTGGCGGCAACGTCCAGCGTGCGGCCGGCCTCGATCAGCACCTGGCCGCCGTTGGAGTAAGTCGAGGTCTCGGCCAGCGTCAGGTCGGCTGCCAGGGTGTGTGTGCCCACGTTGCGGTAAGTGCCCAGGACCTTGAGCGCCGCATCCTGGCGCCAGGCGTTGGACACATTCGTGGCGCTGCAACCGGCAAAGACCGTGGCGGCGTTGAGCAGCGGGCCGCGGCCGATGTCGATGTGCTCGCACGGCGCGCCGACATTGATGTGCCAGCTGCCACCGATCGGGCCGTTGCTGAACTCGCGTTCCTGCAGCGGCGTGGTCCAGCTGATGCGGTTGTAGGCGCCGATGAAACGGATGCTGGCGGCACTCTCCAGCCCGCGCAGGGTCTGTCCGTTCTTGGTGAGCGGCCCGCCATAGCCGTAGACCGAGGGACTGCTGTTGAGGATCACGAACTCTATGCCGTCGGAGAACACCATCTCGGCCGGAAAGAAAGCGTTGTTGCCGGTCCGCAGGCCCAGCGACAGCAGCGACATCATCGGGTTGATCAGCGCCAGCGAGAAGCTGATTTCGCCCTGGCCGGGGCCGCCCTGCAGGTTGATCACGTCGCTGTTGGGCGGCGCATTGGCGATCACGCTGTTGGTGAAGACGGCGCTGCGCATCTCCTGAAAGGTGGCGGACAGCACGGCCGAGTGGTACGGGCCCCGGTAGCGCACGGTGAAGTTGTCGTCTTCGAGCGCGATCACCCCCTCGACACCGCTCGAATCGCTGAGCCAGTCGGTCCAGGCATGGCGCGATGGTGCCGCAGGCGCTCCGCTGGACATCAGACTGGCAACCGCCAGTGCCACGGCATGGGTGGGCCAGAGGGGCCGGCGCAGGCAGGCGGGGCATGGGGGCATCGCGGTCTCCCGATCGGCTGTCGAATCGCCACAAGCCTAACCAGACAGCGTCACCGCAGCGTCACGTGCCCCCACCCGGCGAGCAAGCGGGCGTAGCAGGTGGTCTCGGGCGAGGCCAGCAGCCCTGCCGTCCCGGGCTCGCCGCGGCGCTGGCGTTCGGCCGTGCGCAGGCACGGCCTCACGTCCCACTCAGCACCACCCGAGCGCAGCGCTCAGGTGTAGCTGCGCGTATCTTCGATCACCTTGCCGTCGTTGGGCAGGCTGCCGGGGGCGACCAGCAGCACCTGGGCGCGCAGTTTGGTCACGTCGCGCACGCTGCCGGCCACGGCAGCGGCCAGGCCCTCGGGGGCACCCCGCACCTCCACCCTCAGCGTCATCTGATCGTTGGCCATCTCGCCCTCGACCACCAGCCGGGCCCTCAACACCTCGGGGTGGCGGCGCACCACATCGGCCACCTGGCCGGGGTGCACGAACATGCCGCGCACCTTGGTGGTTTGGTCGGCGCGGCCCAGCCAGCCCTTGATGCGCACATTGCTGCGCCCGGTGGGGCAGGGGCCCGCCAGCACTGCCGACAGGTCGCCGGTGCCGAAGCGCACCAAGGGATAGTCGCGGTTGAGCACGGTGACCACCACCTCGCCCACCTCGCCGTCGGGCAGCACGTCGCCAGTGCCGGGGCGCACGATCTCCAGGATCACGCCCTCGTCCAGCACCAGGCCCTGCCGGGCGGTCGTCTCGAAGGCGATCAGGCCGCAATCGGCCGTGCCGTAGCTCTGGAAGGCCAGCACGCCGCGCTCGGCCAGCCAGTCGCGCAGGCTGGGCGGAAAGGCCTCGCCGCCGACCGAGGCCTT
>JAYUQJ010000208.1:0-11912 GCA_043756825.1 Betaproteobacteria bacterium
TCGCGCTCGCAGGCCCTCGGGATTAAACTTTCCAGGCCTTCAAACCGCCGCTGAATGGGGAGATGCAGACATGAATCTGAGCCCGAATTTCACCCTCGAGGAACTGACCCGCACCGACCAGCGCTTGCTGCTGCAGAAAAACCGCGACATGGCCGGCGCCAATCCGGCCATCAAGGCCAACCTGACCCGCGTCAGCACCGAGTTGCTCGAGCCGATCCGGGCGCTGTTCAAGGTGCCGGTGCAGGTCAACAGCGGCTACCGTTGTCCTGAGCTGAACACCGCCGTGGGCGGCAGTGCCAGCTCGCAGCATGTGCAGGGCGAGGCCGCCGACATCGTGATCAAGGGCTTCGAGACCGAGGCGCAAGAGGTCGAGGCGGTCAAGAAGATCTTGCGCGAACTGCCCAATCTCAAGTTCGGCCAGATGCTGGTGGAGTTCGGCTGCATCCATGTCAGCCTGGGCACCAAGCGCGAGGTGGCCCATTACGACGTGCCGACCAAGACCAAACGCCTGATCGTGATCTGAGAGACTGAGAGTTTTTCGATCATGCCCGCTCACCACCCCTAAACGCACCCGCTCGTCGTTGCAAATGCTCGCCATAGCCCGGGCTATGGCTGCGCTTTGCGTCTAGATCTAGCACGTTTTGTGGCGTTGCGCGGTCACGCTCGAAATCCTCTCAGTCTCTGAGCCGGCGCTACAAGCCCTTCTGGGTGTCGCGCCAGCGCCACTCCTTCAGGATGAGTTCGGCGCGCGGGCCGAAGCCGGCGCCGTACTCCAGGGGGTAATGCAAGGTCAGCGTGAAGTAGCGGTCGCCATGCCGCCCCAGCGCGGAGACGCCGCCGATGCGGCTGCCCGATTTGTCGCGGTAGGTGATGTCGTACTCGGCCAGCGACCAGCCGAACTGGTGCCGCGATGGGCTGCGCCGGCGCAGGGGTGCGGTGTCCGGCACCACCCGGCCGGCGCTGGTCAGGGCCTGCCGGCGGCTGGTCCTGACGGGCAGCCAGGCCACCTCAAGGTAGGCCTGGGCCTGCAGCACGGCACCGAAATTCGCGATGAAGCGCAAGGCGGGCGCCGCACCGCCCGCCGAGGGGCGGGTGAGGATGTCCGGCGGCACATAAGTGCTCGAGCCCGGGCTGGGTGCCGGGGGGATCCATTCGAACAGGCGCAGCGAGATGGGCTGGGCCGCGCCTTCCAGCGTGATGGTGGACTGCAGGAGGGCTGGGCGCGCGATACCTGCCAGCGGCTGCGGCGCCGGCGCCAGATCCGTCGCCACTGACGCCAGCGGCCAAGCCGCTAACAGCATGCCCAGCAGGCCCAGGCAAAGGCCGGTCAGCCTGCGGCGCAGGCCGGCGCAGGGCGATAGCAGATTGGCGTTCACACCCTGATTCTGCTTGACCCGCCCCTGCCCTGTCAGCGCTGCCTGGGTGGCCCGGGCGACCGGGCTCGGCGCGCCGGGCCCAGGCAGCTCAAGTTGGCGGACAGGCTGCCGAAAACACGGGGTGTCGTCCGGCTTCCCGACGGCGCCGTCATCCGCCTGACCTGACCTGACCTGACCTGACCTGATCTGACCTGACCTGACCTGATCTGACCAGACCACACCGCCACCCCGCTGCCCCCGCCATGCCCGAGATGAAGCGATCCGCCAGGCCGACCCCGGCCAGGAAGCCGCGCTGCCGCCTGGGGTCGTCATGGGCCTGGGTTGCGTTGGCTGCCCTGCGGCCGGCGCTGGCGGCCCAGCCCGGCGCTGACCTGACCGCGCTGAGCCTGGAAAACCTGCTGCAGCTCAGCGTGGGCGGCGCGTCCGAATATGCCCAAAGGCAGAACGAGGTGGCCGCTGCAGTGAACGTGATCACGCGCCGCGAGATCCAGGCCTTCGGCTGGCGCACGCTGGCCGAGGCCCTGGCCAGCCTGCCCGGGGTTCACATCAGCTACGACCGCCAGTACGCCAATGTGGGCATGCGCGGCCTGGGCCTGCCGGGCGACCTGACCGCCCGCCTGCTGGTCACGCTCAATGGCAACCGGATCAACGATCCGGTCTATGACGCCGGCCCGGCCGGGCGCGAGCTGCCGATCGACCTGGACCTGGTCGATCGCATCGAGTTCATCCCCGGCCCGGGCGGCGCGGTGCATGGCGACAACGCGATGTTCGGCGTGGTCAACATCGTCACCGGCAGCGGCAGTGACCTGGCGGGCGGCGAGTTGGCGCTGGCCAGCCAGCCGGCACAGCGCCAGCACGAAGCGCGCGCCAGCTGGGGCCGGCGGCTCGGCCAGGGCACAGACCTGCTGCTGTCGGTCTCCAGCCTGCGGGCGCGCGGCGCCGACCGGTTCTACGGATTCGGCGCCGCCGGCGTGTCCGGCGTGGCCGCCGGCCTGGACGGCGAACGGGTCGACCAGTTCGTCGCCCAGGCCGTACATGGCGCCTGGTCGGCCGATTGGGTGCAAGGCGCGCGCCGCAAGGACGACCCCACCGCCGCTTTCTTTACCGATCCGCTGGTGGCCGGTCAGTTCAGCCGCGATGCCTACACCCTGGCCCAGGTCCAGTACCAGGGCCCGCTGGAAGGCGAAAACCTGCAGCTGTCGGCCCGCTGGTTCGCCGGCCGCTACCGCTTTGAGGGCCAGTTCCGCTACCTTGTGCATCCTGGGCAAAGACCCCTTCGGCCCCGAGATCGACGGGCTGCACGGCAAACCGGCCGCTGGCCGCAGCATTGCGCCCACGGCCTGCCTTACGCGCTGGCCCTGCTCGACATGCACAGGCCTGGCATGGACGGTTTGCAGCTGGCACGCCGGATTCAGGCCGAGCCGGCGCTGGCGCGTACCCGGCTGATGATGCTGAGTTCGACCTACGCCCATGCCGACGCCGCCAGCCGCGCGCAGGCGGGCCTGTCCTGGCAGCTGGCCGGCAACGGTGCCGAGGCCCTGGCCCGGGTTGGCGAGACCGACTTCGACCTGGTGCTGATGGACTGCCGGATGCCGGTGATGGACGGCTACCAGGCCACCGCCGCGATCCGGGGCTTGGCAGGCGGCAGCGGCCGGCGCCTGCCCATCGTCGCGCTCACCGCCAACGCCCTGCAGGGCGACCAGCAGGCCTGCCTGGATGCCGGCATGGACGACTTTCTGGCCAAGCCCTACACCTTGGCGGCCCTGCACGCCCTGCTGGCGCGCTGGCTGCCCCGCAGCGCCGGCCCGTTGGCACCGGCCGGGGCCACCCGGCCTGTGCCGACCCCGGCGCTTGCCGACCCCGCCGGGCCGGCGCTGAACCAGGCCACCCTCGCCGCCCTGCGCGAACTGGAGGAGCCGGGCAGCCGCGACCTGATCACCGAACTGGTGGGGTCCTTCCTGCAATCGGCCGACGCCAACCTGGCGCGCATCGGCACGGCGCTGGCCGGGCGCCAGGCCAAGGCCCTGGCCCAGGCCGCACACGCCCTCAAATCCAGCCCGGCCAACCTCGGCGCCCTGGCCCTGGCCGCTTGCTACCGCGAGCTGGAGACCTGGGGCCGCGAGGGCCGTATCGACGACGCCCAGCGCCTGCTGGCGCCCACCCGGCGTGAACAAGAGCGGGCGCTGCGCGCCTTGCGCGAACTGCTGACGGACACCGCATGAGCCCCCAGCGCTACACCGTGCTGGTCGTCGACGATGAAGCCGATGCACGCCTGCTGATGCGCGCCGCGCTGCGCAAGGCCGGCTTCGAGGTGCGCACCGCCTCGGGCGGCTATGACGCACTGCTGCAATTCCGGCGCGCGCCCTGCGACCTGGTCATGCTGGATGTGGAGATGCCCGACCTGGGCGGCCACGAGGTCTGTGCCCTGCTGCGCGCCGAGGCCGGGCCGCTGCTGCCCATCGTGATGGTGACCGGGATGGACGACGTGGCCTCGGTCGAGACCGCCTACCAGCATGGCGCCACCGACTTCATCGCCAAGCCGGTGCACTGGGCCTTGATCGGCCACCGGGTGCGCTACCTGTTCCGCAGCCACCAGGCCATGCTCGACCTGCGCGCGGCCGAGGCGCGCAATGCGGCGGTGCTCAATGCCATCCCCGACCTGCTGTTCGAGCTGGATATCGACGGCCGCTACATCGACTACCGCGCGCCCCACGGCGCACTGCCGGCCGCCCCCGGCA
Source organism: Betaproteobacteria bacterium (assembly GCA_043756825.1). Taxonomy (GTDB): domain Bacteria; phylum Pseudomonadota; class Gammaproteobacteria; order Burkholderiales; family Burkholderiaceae_C; genus Pseudaquabacterium. Next base: position 4,115 of record JAYUQJ010000208.1, read on the forward strand.
CATCGCTGATCGGCCGAACCGTGGCCGAAGTATTGCCGCCGGCGGCGGCCCAGACCTGCATGGCGGCGCTGCACCGCGCGCTTGAGCAGGGCAGCTCGAGCGGTGGCCAGTTCGAGCTGCCATCGGGCCAGGGCAGCAGCTGGTTCGAGCTGTCGGTGTCGCGCAAAGCGGTGGCGCCGGGCAGCAAGCCCCATTTCATCGTGCTCTCGCGTGACATCACCGAGCGCAAGGTGGCCGAGTCGCGCATCGCCCAGCTGGCCTATTGCGACAGCCTGACCGGCCTGCCCAACCGGCAGGCCTTTCTGGACCGCGTCGCCCAGGGCATACGCAGCGCGCGGCAAGGCCGCCACAAGCTGGCCGTGCTGTTCATGGACCTGGACGGCTTCAAGAACGTCAACGACACCCTGGGCCACGCCGCCGGCGACCAGATCCTGCAATGGGCCGCTGAACGACTGCGCGACGGGCTGCGCCCGGCCGATCTGCTGTCGCGGCCGATGGGCCTGGACGACGCCGGCGACCTGGACGCGCCGACCCCTGCCGCCCTGGCCCGCCTGGGCGGCGACGAGTTCACTGCGCTGCTGCAGGACATCGAGAACGCCGAGGACGCAATGGCGGTAGCGCAACGCATCGGCAAGCTGATGCGCAAGCCCTTCGTGATCGACGGCCGAGACATCAACCTGTCCACCAGCATCGGCATCGCGCTCTATCCCGATGACGGCCGCGATGCCGCCACGCTGCTCAAGCATGCCGACACCGCGATGTACCACGCCAAGAACCTGGGCCGCGACAACGCCCAGATCTACAGCGTGTCGCTGACCCAGAAGATCGTGCAGCGCATGGACCTGGACACCAGCCTGCGCGCGGCCCTGGAGCACAAGCAGTTCCACCTGGTCTACCAGCCGCAATACGACGTGGCCAGCGGGCGCATCAGCGCGGTCGAGGCCTTGATCCGCTGGCAGCATCCGACCCGCGGCCTGGTGTCGCCGCTCGAATTCATCCCCCTGGCCGAACAGAACGGGCTGATCCAGCGCATCGGCGCCTGGGTGCTGGCCACGGCCTGCCGCCAGGCTGCCAGCTGGCAGCGGGCCGGGCTGGGCCTGACGGTGGCGATCAATCTGTCACCGCTGCAGTTCGGCAGCAGCGATCTGCCCGGCATGGTGCTGGACGCACTGGCCCAGACCGGCCTGGCGCCGCAGTTGCTGGAGCTGGAGGTCACCGAGGGTGCCTTGATGGAGAACACCAGCGTCACGCGCGCCGCGCTGCGCTCGTTGCGCAACCAGGGTGTGCGTATCGCGCTCGATGATTTCGGCACCGGCTACTCGTCGCTGGCCTACCTGACGCGCATGCCGATCAGCCACATCAAGGTCGACCGCTGCTTTGTCACCGGCATGATGGATGGCGGCGAAAGCGCAGCCATCGTGCGCGCGGTGCTGGCGATGGCGCACAGCCTGGGCATGCGCGTCACCGCCGAAGGCGTGGAGACGCGGGACCAGGCTCGCCTGCTGGCCGCTCTGGGCTGCGACAGCCTGCAGGGCTACTACTTCAGCAAGCCGGTGGCGGCGCAACAGATTGCGCCCTTGCTCGGCCAGCGTTGGGCCCTGGACGACCCCGCGGCGGCCGGCCACCCCAGGCCGCCCCGGCCGCCGCTGACCATCGTGGGTTGAACGCGCCGGCCGGGCCGGCCGGGCCGGCCGGTCAGGGTGGGTCGGTTCACACCCTTTCAGGCGCCAAAGGCACCCGGCAACCACTGCAAGCTGTCGGCCTCGATCGCCACCACGTCGAAGCGGCAGGGCGGCAGCGCGTCCAGGCCCATCAGGTAGTGCTGCGCTGCCCGCACGATGCGCTGCTGCTTGAACATCGACACGCTGGCCGCCGCGCCGCCATGGCTGGCGGCGCGGCGCGCGCGTACTTCGACGAACACCAGGGTGCCGTCCGCATCGCGCAGGATCAGGTCGATCTCGGCGCCGCGCTGGCGCGGGCCGGCGGCCAGCCGATAATTGCGCTGCACCAGCCGCATGCCCTGCTGCTGCAAGTACGCCAGCGCGCGGTCCTCGGCGCTGTCGCCGATCTGCTTGGTGCTGGGCCCCGGCCCGGCTGCCCTATCGCCCTGCGGGCGGCCCCAGCCCTTGAACATCGACACCTCTCGGCTCCTCCAGGCTGCAGCCGACGCCACCGCGGGCCAGCAGCACCCGGCCGGTGCACTTTACGTGGTGGCCACCCCGATCGGCAACCTGGCCGACATCACCTTGCGCGCCGTTGCGGTGCTGGGCCTGGTCGACGCCGTGGCCTGCGAAGACACCCGCACCACCGGCCAGCTGCTGCGCCACCTGGGCCTGGACAAGCCCTTGCTGGCGCTGCACCAGCACAACGAGGCCAGCGCCGCCCAGGCGGTGCTGGCGCGCCTGGCGCAGGGCCAGCGCGTGGCCTATGCCAGCGATGCCGGCACGCCGGCGATCAGCGATCCCGGCGCCTTGCTGGTGGACAGGGTGGCGCGCGCCGGCCACCGGGTCTTGCCGATTCCGGGCCCCAGCAGTGCGGTGACGGCCTTGAGCGCGGCCGGCGACGTGGCCGGACAGGGCTTTTGCTTCGTGGGTTTTCTGCCCGGCAAGGGCCAGAGCCGACGCAGCGCGCTGCAAGATTGCGCTGACGCGCCGGCCAGCCAGGTGCTGTTCGAGGCGCCGCACCGCATCCAGGCCCTGCTGGCCGGGCTGGCCGAGGCCGCGCCGACGCGCCGCATCAGCATCTGCCGCGAGTTGACCAAGCAGTTCGAAAGCATCGCCACGCTGACCGCAGCCGAGGCCCCGGCCTGGCTGATGGCCGACCCCAACCGCAGCCGCGGCGAGTTTGTGGTGGTGCTGCATGCCTTGCCGGCGGGCGCCGACCACCCCGGCACCGATGCCCTGCCGGCCGAGGCCGAGCGGGTGCTGGGCCCGCTGTTGCGCGAGCTGCCGCTGAAGCAGGCGGTGGCCCTGGCGGCCGAATTGAGCGGCGCACCGCGCAATGCCTTGTACCAGCGCGCGCTGGTGCTCAAGCAGGGTTTGGCGGCGGCGGCAGGCAGCGCGCCGGCGGGACGGTGCTGACAACAGAGCCATGAAGAGCGCCAAGAAGTGGGCCATGAAAAGGGCCATGGCAGCGGCGCGGCGCAAAGCCCCACCCCCTCCTACAATCCGCCGATGATCTCGCGCGAACCCACCCTCGAACGTCTCGCCATCGCCCAGCAACTGCTGATCGATCCCTTCGGTCTGGACGAGGCCAAACTCGCCGCGGCCCTGGGCGTGATCGGCGAGCACCGGATCGACGATGCCGACCTTTACTTCCAGATCACCCGGCACGAGGGCTGGAGCCTGGAGGAAGGCATCGTCAAGAGCGGCAGCTTCAGCATCGACCAGGGCGTGGGCGTGCGCGCGGTGGCCGGCGAAAAGACCGCCTTTGCCTACAGCGACGACATCTCCGAAGCCAGTCTGCTGGACGCCGCGCGCACCGTGCGCAGCATCGCCGCCGCCGGCCAGAGCCGGCGCGTCAAGGTGGGCAAGGCACCGCGCATCGCCACCAGCCGGGCGCTGTACGCGCCCACCGACCCGATCGCCACGCTGGACAGCCTGCAGAAGGTGGCGCTGCTCGAGAAGATCGAGAAAATGGCGCGCGCCCGTGACCCCCGGGTGGTGCAGGTGATGGCCGGCGTGGCCGCCGAATACGACGTGGTGATGGTGGCGCGCGCCGATGGCACCCGTGCCGCCGACGTGCGGCCGCTGGTGCGCCTGTCGATCACCGTGATTGCCGAGGCCAACGGCCGGCGCGAGGTGGGCTCGGGCGGCGGCGGCGGGCGCTTCGGCCTGGGCTACTTCCAGGACGCGCAGTTGGCCCAGTATGTGGACCAGGCGGTGAACGCCGCGCTCACCAACCTTGAATCGCGCCCGGCGCCGGCCGGCCTGATGACCGTGGTGCTGGGCCCGGGCTGGCCCGGCGTGCTGTTGCACGAGGCCATCGGCCACGGCCTGGAGGGTGATTTCAACCGCAAGGGCTCGTCGGCCTTTGCCGGGCGCATCGGCCAGCGCGTGGCCGCCAAGGGCGTGACGGTGCTCGACGACGGCACCCTGCCCGACCGGCGCGGCTCGCTCAACGTCGACGACGAGGGCTGCGCCAGCCAGCGCAATGTGCTGATCGAGGACGGCATCCTCAAGGGCTACATCCAGGATTCGATGAACGCCCGGCTGATGGGCGTCAAGCCCACGGGCAACGGCCGGCGCGAAAGCTATGCGCATGTGCCGATGCCGCGCATGACCAACACCTATATGCTCAACGGCGACAAGACCAAGGAAGAGATCGTCGCCAGCATCCAGCGCGGTCTGTATGCCACCAATTTCGGCGGCGGCCAGGTCGACATCACCAGCGGCAAGTTCGTGTTCTCGGCCAGCGAGGCTTTCTGGGTCGAGAACGGCAAGATCCTCTATCCCGTGAAGGGCGCGACCCTGATCGGCAATGGACCGGACGCGCTGACCCGGGTCAAGATGATCGGCAACGACCTGGAACTCGATACCGGGGTGGGCGTGTGCGGCAAGGAGGGCCAGAGCGTGCCGGTCGGCGTGGGCCAGCCCACGCTGCGCATCGACGGGCTGACGGTGGGCGGCACGGCCTGACTGCGGCGGGCCCGCCCAGACCGGCATGCACGACGCCGTCACCCTAGCCGAGATCCAGGCCGCCGCTGCTCGCCTGGCCGGCCATGTGCTGGATTCGCCTTTCGTCGAATCCAAGACCTTGTCGCAGATCACCGGCGCGCAGATCTTCCTGAAGTTCGAGAATTTGCAGTTCACCGCGTCCTTCAAGGAACGCGGGGCCCTCAACAAGCTGGCCGCCCTGATCGAGTCGGGCGTGCCCGTGAAGGGCGTGATCGCCGCTTCGGCCGGCAACCATGCCCAGGGCGTGGCCCACCATGCCCAGCGCCTGGGCCTGCCCGCCACCATCGTGATGCCGATGCTCACGCCCACCGTCAAGGTCGAGCGCACGCGCGGCTTTGGCGCCACCGTGCTGCTGCACGGCGATGGCTTCGACGCGGCGCGCGACCATGCGCTGGCGCTGGCCCAGGACCAGGGCCTGACCTTCATCCACCCCTTCGACGACGCGCTGGTGATTGCCGGCCAGGGCACGATCGCGCTGGAGATATTGCAGGTGCGTCCCGATCTGGACCTGCTGGTGATCGCGGTGGGCGGTGGCGGCCTGATCAGCGGCATCGCTGTCGCCGCCCAGGCCCTGCAGCCCGGGCTGCAGATCATCGGCGTGCAGACGGTGCAGTTCCCGGCGATGTACGGCCTGTTCAAGGGCCGCCAGCAGCCGCAGGGCAGCAGCACGATTGCCGAGGGCATCGCCGTGCGCGAGCCGGGCCTGATCACGCGCCGCATCGTGGCCGAGCGGGTACACGACATGGTGCTGGTCGACGAGGGCGACATCGAGCAGGCCATCGTGATGCTGCTGGAGATCGAGAAGACCCTGGTCGAAGGCGCCGGTGCCGCCGGCCTGGCCGCATTGCTCAAGGACCCGGCACGCTATGCCGGCAAGAAAGTGGGCCTGGTGCTGTGCGGTGGCAATATCGACCCGCTGCTGCTGTCGGCCATCATCGAGCGCGGCATGGTGCGCGCCGGCCGCCTGGCGCGGGTGCGCGTCGGCGCGCGCGACACGCCCGGCGTCCTGGCCCAGATCACGGCCATCGTCGCTGAGGCCGGCGCCAACATCGACGAGGTGCACCACCAGCGCGCGTTCTCGTCGATGTCGGTGCAGACCGTGGAGGTTGAACTGGTGCTGCAGACACGCAACCCGGCGCATGTGCAGGAGCTGGTGCAGCGCCTGCGCACGGCGGGCTTCGAAGCGGCCACGGCCTGAGCTTGTGGCCGCCCGGTGCCATGCGCCAGCACCGGCGCGTCATCCTGCGGTCAGCGCCTGCGTGCTACATTGCATCGCATGTGTGCCGCACGATATTTTTTTACACGTTTTGGGTCTTCGCCCCTCACCGGCGGCTGGACAGGCCACCGCGCGTAAGCCAGCAGCGGTACCCACACCAGACAAACCGCCGGCAACCCCGGCGGTTTTTTCTTGCGCCCGCGATCCCGACGTCCTCAGCCCTACCCTTCCATCCAGGAGCAGACCCTTGGCCCCCAAAGCGCCCCACCACAGCCCCGGCAGCCACGAACCGGGCTATGCCTACACCCTGAGCGAAAAGACCAGCGCGACCGACGACCAGCGCATCCAGGAGGTGACGCCGCTGCCACCACCCGAGCACCTGATCCGCTTCTTCCCGATCGCCGGCACGCCGACCGAGGCGCTGATCGGCGACACCCGGCGCCATGTGCGCCACATCCTGAACGGCCAGGACGACCGGCTGCTGGTGGTGATCGGTCCGTGCTCGATCCACGACCCGTCTGCCGCGCTGGACTACGCGCGTCAGCTCAAGGCCCAACGCGAAAAGTACGCGGGCACGCTGGAGATCGTGATGCGGGTCTACTTCGAGAAGCCGCGCACTACGGTGGGCTGGAAGGGCCTGATCAACGACCCCTACCTGGACGAGAGCTACCGCATCCACGAGGGCCTGCGCATTGCGCGCCAACTGCTGGTCGACATCAACCGCCTGGGTGTGCCGGCGGCCAGCGAGTTCCTCGACGTGATCTCGCCGCAATACATCGGCGACCTGATCGCCTGGGGCGCGATCGGCGCGCGCACGACGGAATCGCAAGTGCACCGCGAGCTGGCCTCGGGCTTGTCGGCACCGGTCGGCTTCAAGAACGGCACCGACGGCAACATCAAGATTGCCACCGACGCGATCCAGGCCGCTTCGCGCCCGCACCACTTCCTTTCCGTGCACAAGAACGGCCAGGTCGCGATCGTCCAGACCCAGGGCAACAAGGATTGCCATGTCATCCTGCGCGGCGGCCAGGTGCCGAACTACGATGCCGCCAGCATCGCCGCAGCCTGCAAGGAAATCGAGGCCGCCAAGCTGCCGTGCCGCCTGATGGTCGACTTCAGCCACGCCAATTCGAGCAAGCAATACGAACGGCAGGTCGAGGTGGCACGCGACGTGGCGGCCCAGCTCGCCGCCGGCGCGCGGTGCATCTTCGGCGCCATGGTCGAGAGCCACCTGGTGGCCGGGGCGCAGAAATTCAGTGCCGGCAAGGACGACCCGGCGAAACTCGCCTACGGCCAGAGCATCACCGACGGCTGCATTGGCTGGGACGACTCGATCGGCGTGCTGCAGACCTTGAGCGACGCGGTCGCGGCGCGGCGGCGCAGCTGAGGATCACTTGGCGGAGCGGGCCAGCCGCTCCCGGGTCACTCGGCGGAGCGGGCCAGCCGCTCCGAGTGCCAGTACACATCATCGCCGCCCAGCCCGTCGAGGTTGGCGCGGTTGAGCACGCGGGCCAGCACGAAGAGCAGGTCCGACAGGCGGTTCAGGTACTGACGCGGCGCTTCGTGGACCGTTTCGTGCGCCGCAAGTGCCACGACGGACCGCTCGGCCCGCCGCGCCACCGTGCGGCTCACGTGGGCCAGTGCTGCACTGCGCGTGCCCGCCGGCAAGATGAATTCCGCAAGCCGCGGCAAGGTCGCGTTGTGCTCGGCCAGCGCCTCGTCCAGGCGCAACACGGCGTCGGCCTTCAGCAATTCGAAACCCGGAATCGAGAGTTCACCGCCGAGGTTGAACAGTTCGTGCTGGATCACGACCAGCAGCTCGCGCACGCCGTCGGGCAGCGGCTCGGCGAGCAGCACGCCCAGGCCTGAATTGAGCTCGTCGACGTCGCCCATCGCCTGCACGCGC